>JAISQH010000140.1 GCA_031274385.1 Planctomycetaceae bacterium
CGAAAACTCCATTCTACAACTGTAGAATGCTTCCCGCGGTCAGAAAAGTCCATTCTACAACTGTAGAATGCTTCCCGCGGTTCGAAAACTCCATTCTACAACTGTAGAATGCTTCCCGCAGTTCGAAAACTCCATTCTACAACTGTAGAATGCTTCCCGCGGTCTGAAAACTCCATTCTACAACTGTAGAATGTTTCCCGCAGAAGTTATTCTGCCTTATACTCTACCCCGCCCTAAAAAGTAGCATTGTAGCAGCGGGTTTTTAAATTGACAAAACCTTATTTCCAACCTGATTTTCCTAACAAAACAACCTTAGTAGCAACCCATGCCCCCAAGAACAAAACCTTATTACCTTACTTAAGGTATTCCAATAAGGGAATAAGGTTGTTTTTGTAAGGAAATCAGGTTGGAAATAAGGTTATTATAAAATCCGTATTACGAAAAGTAATAATTTGGTGCGGGGTAAAGTATAACAATGTACTTTTCGTGAAATTTCGTGTGTTTCGTGGTTGTCCCCTGTTTTTAGAAGTTCCCCATTGAAAATGGGACAATGGATCATTGACAAGCGATTGTGAATGATGGATAATAAAAAAACGTTTTTTATTTTCCATTTCCATTGTCAATTTTCGATGATTCATTTATTCCCATGAACCCGCAAAAAGTCTCACGTACTTGGAAGATCATTTATTTGGTCGCGCTTGTTGTACTTTTAGTGTTGCTGTATGTTGTTGGTCATCCAGCCCGTGTGATTGTTCAACCCGGCGGCGATTCACGACTTGATCCGGGCGGTTATCTTGCCCAGTTTCGGGACAAACTCGAACTGACCGAATCCAAGATTGGTGAAATTGACCCGGCAAGCAATACGATCAAACTGGCAACATTCGGATTGCGCGGAGTTGCGATTGCGTTGCTGTGGCACCGATCCAATGAATACCAAAAACGCCTCGATTGGAACAATGTCGTTGCGACCTCGAACCAACTCGTGTTTCTGGAACCGCATTTTACAACGATTTGGGAATTTTTAGGCTGGAATCTTTCTTATAACGCCTCAGCGGAATTTGACGACTATCGCGAACGTTACCGTTGGGTGATTCGCGGAATTGACTTTTTGACTCGCGGTGTCGAGTTTAACCGTCAGGCTCCGAAACTGTGCAAAGCGACAGGTTGGACGATTTCGCAAAAAATCGGTATTGCCGACGAAAATCAGCAATACCGCCGGCTTCTTCGGGAAGACGACGATTTCGGGTTACGCCATAATTGCCAGTTGCCTTCTGACCGCGACAACTGGTTACTTGGACGCCGTTGGTATCATCAGGGCGAAGACCTTGTTTTACGGGGAATCAGCATCGGCAATGAGTCCGATTTTCTGTTCTTTTCCAACTCCCGATTGAATCTGTTCAATTATGCGATGTGGAAACGTAAAGACGGTATTTTTGGTGAAGAGGCGATTCGTGCGTGGGAAAACGCCGGAGCGGAATGGCGTGAATTTTCCAAAATGGATCTTTCAACCGCGATTCCCGAAGACGGTTCTCTGCGAATGCGTCCCGGTGTCAAAGCAAAACGGACAACATTGGAAACAACCGATCTTGTTCGGGAAGAAGCCAAGAATCTTCTCAAAGAATTAGACGCTTTTGCCCCGAATTTGAAACGGAATCTCTGTATTGACCGTTGGAAAGAATTTGCTAAAACCAAAGGTCAGCAAGGTGCAATCCTTTCCGCGTTGGAAACGGCGTTGGAAAGACCGGGTAAATATTCGAGTCTGCCGCATGAGGAACTCCGTATTATTCGCGAATGGCTGGATCAGAACGAACCGGATTGGAAAAAGAAACTCCAAGCCGATTTGGATTCGCTTTATGAACCGGAAGTGTTGGAATTGAAAAAAATACCGGTTCTGCTGTTGGAAGAAGAACAACGTGATATTCTTAACAAAGCCGAAGGATCGGTTGGGCAGGTTCGGGAACATTCTTTGGATATTCTCCGGTTAACTCCCAAAGTTATATCGGATGTAATGCAGGAGTTGGACATTTCTCGTGACGCGAAACGCCGTGCGAGAGCGATTGCAGCCGAATTTGACGGACATAAAGAGCGAACCCGAATGTCCGATCTTTATCGTGATATTCTCAATTTCGAGTACCGGTTCCGCGAAGTTGCCGTCGAGCGAACTCAACAAGCAGATGACGCACGGAAATTCCGCCATTTCGGTCGAATCGCTTATTATGACGGTCGGATTGCGGATTCGATCAAAGGTTGGCTTGATGCCATGAAAAAATGGGAAGAATTGTATGAACAACCCGGTTTCGAGGACATTGCCGGAGACGCTCAATTTATTCGGGAAATCATTGACATTATTGAAAAGTTCGTGATTATTTTGGACAACGATAATAAAATCTTTTCCGATGTTGTCGAGGACAAAGTGCCGATGCACGCCATGATCCGCAATAAATTGAATCAGGAAAATAATCCCGAACAAGTGGTTCTGGCGTTGGAGTATGCCAAAAAGGAATTTGAAAAAGGACTTGCTGAAAAAGACGAAGCAAAACGGAAAGAAATCTTAGAGAAAACGGAAAAATATTTCCAAATTATTTCGCAACGGTTTGACGGAATCAACATGAGTATTGAGTTTATGAAACTTGCTCCGCTGTTTGATATTCGTGATCAAATGATTGAATCGAATGCTTATTACGTCAAAACGCTTCAGAATCTTGAGAAATCGTTGCCTGAACCGCTTCCGCTTCGTAGTTTTGTCGAATTGATGATGAAACATGATCCGGCTATTGGCAAGGCAACGACTGCTATTGAGACTGGTTTGCCGTTTGTCCGTGACAAAAAATATGCGGAAGCCCAAACGGAATTTGAAAAAGCAACAGAACTCTGGAAACCGATTTTGGACAAATATCCGATTATTCCGCTTGATCCAACGCTTCAAATGTACGCTGATCTTGTTTTGCTTGCGAGTTTGTACGCAGATACGCTGAAAGCGCAGGAAAAAACG
Source organism: Planctomycetaceae bacterium (assembly GCA_031274385.1). GTDB lineage: Bacteria > Planctomycetota > Planctomycetia > Pirellulales > Thermoguttaceae > WRKP01. The sequence goes on from JAISQH010000140.1 coordinate 2,993, forward strand.
TTACCGGACAATTTTCCGCTTAAAACATTTCTGAAATAAATTCTTACCACTCATTTGTCTGAACAAGATTTTTCGGATTGATAAAATTGGTAGGATAGTCTGTTGGAAAGAATTGACGATTCGATGTTATTTCCGGCAGATGATCCTATCAATCTTCAATTGTCTGAACAAGATTTTTCGGATTGATAAAATTGGTAGGATAATCTGTTGAGAATAATGGACTATTCTCAATCTCTGATTTTCAATATTGAAAGGAAATCCTAAAGGTTATCCTATTTATCTTACCAATCCAAAAAATCCTGTTCAGATAAATAGGAACGAATTACCTGTAGGGGCGACCCTTGCGGTCGGTCTGAATTTGCGGTCGCCCTGAATTGGTGATGGTTCGGGGCAACCGCAAGGGATTGCCCCTACAATAAAAATGAACAATTCTTATAATCGGTAATACCGGAGCTCTTCTTTTTTTCTTTGAGCAATTTTCGCCTGCTCCATTTGACATGGTGTGATTTACATTGAATACTGGTATTAGAATGTTTCTGAACATACGTACAAAGAGGTTTTTTTACCTCGTGTTGAAAAAATTAATTTTAATTTGATAAAGGAGCTACTATGAGTGCCATATCATCTTATGGTTCGTACGCGAATTACGGAGCGAGCAGACAAGGAGCCACGTTGGCGTCATCGTTTGCGCGAAATCAGACCAGCAGTGTTTCGTATTCACCTTCAAGAGCGTCGCAACAATCGTCGGGAGTGTACTGTGCAACTTGTAACAGCGGATCAACCGCAGCAAGAACATCGAGTCCGGCTTCGACTTATTGTCCGACCTGCAATAAGAGCACGTCAACCGTCAGCAGTTCAATACTGAACACGGCGGCACGTTCCGGTTCGGCGGTCAATTCCGGCGGGCGTTTGATTTCGGCTTGCCCGACTTGCAGTGCCGCGTATGCCAGAAATCGGTAACATGATGAATGATGTATGATGTATAATGTCCTCTGCGTCAGCGCGGATAGTGACCATTGACTGCAGCCGTGATAAGAAACTCCGCGCAGTAATGCCTCTGTTGGTATTGTAAACCAACAGAGATGGTTATTGTATTTTGTGTTACATCGAAAAATTCTGACTTGTGAATTTTTGTTGCGCACAAAGACGCAAAGAACACGAAGGTTTTGATTCAAACGTATCGATTTTCTTTGCGTCTTTTATGTTTTTATTAGCAACGAAAAACAAATAGGTTTGTTCCATTATTGTCAACAGATTATGCAGATTGAACAGATTTTTATAAAAAACGAATCTGTATCATCTGTAAAATCTGTTGACAAAACTAAAACATCATCTTTGTGTCCTTTGTGCGCAAACCTGAAAAACAAAATAGACAGTTACCCTCAACCGGATCATCGGTATCACAAAGTTTTTTAGTAACCGACGCATCAATAAACCATTCAAATGTCGGAATACGTTCAGGAACTTCACGGCGTAACGCCGCCAACAGGCAATCGTTGGGAGTCATAAAAAAGAATTTGAAGAGTTGTAAAAATGTTTTTGAAATTTTGCGGTAACAACCGCAACAAATAAATGAAGAAGTAGGATTGTAACTGTCTATTTTAATTTTAGACTTTTTGATAAATTTTTCGTCATGTTATTTTGTTTCAAAAAAAATAATTCCTCAAAAGTAACTGTCAATTTTATTTTGCGCGCAAAGACGCAAAGAGTCAAACGAACCTCTTTTTCGCATCCAGTAATCCATTTGTGGGATTCTACCACGAAAAACACGAAACATCACGAAAA
>JAISQH010000152.1 GCA_031274385.1 Planctomycetaceae bacterium
CAGGTGCCTTCCATGTAACTTTAACAGCATCAATTTTGCTTGTTCCAGATTGGACTTTTGATGCAACGGTTGTTTTTACGTCGGTTGCCGGTCCGGCAGGAATGTCGGCTCCATCGCCCACCAACTGCGTTTTGAACACACCGGAAACAAGAACCACTTCGGGAACCTCAGTAATTGTTGCAGTAACCATGTAAGCGTATTCCGTTCCGGCTTCAAGACCGGTCAAGGTTACGGTTGTTTTGGTTACTGTTTCGATTTCTGTCCATTCGTTACCGATTTTGAGCCAGACGGTGTACTTGTTTCCGGTAATGGAATATTTTTTGTCCGGTTTTGTCCATGTTATTGTTGCAAAATCGGTCGTAACACCGGATATTGAAACAACAGAGCCGAAATCGGTTGGTAAATCACCCGCCACGTAAGGATGTTGGTACGCCCCCATATCAACCGCTCCGCGATTGTGCCGCAATTCTCCGTCTTTATCTCTTGTAACACCAACCGGAACCAAAGATATTTTACCCTTTCCAAGTGCCGGAGATTCTTCAGTAAGATGCAAATTCCATGATTCCCAAAGTGCCGATGTCCATGAACCTGCGGTATAACTTTCAAACTTCGGATCAATTTTGTTACTTGAATCGGTCGAGTAAAGGGACTCTTTGTCAATTGTGATATTCGATATATTGGATAAATACCGGATCAACGAGGCATTGATCTTGACTTTTCCGCCGCTTTGTACAGAAATATTGTTTCCATCCGACTGATTAAAAGCAACAATTGAATTGTTGATGGTCAAATCGGAAAAGACAATAATGTTACCGGTATTGCCGACGATGTGCGAATTATTGATCGTTGCTTTTGACTTGGATTGTAAATTCAATGGATTTCCTTGATTTCCAACGATCAGGGAGTTCGTTATTTCTATCGCAGCAAGCGCGGTAATAATTGTACCGCTGTTTCCGGCAAGCGTCGAATTCATGATCAATAATGTACTGTTGGATAGGACATTGAAGGTCGAATTGGTACTGACATTTCCAGCAACAATAACATTGATAAGGGACAACTTACCGTAAATGAGTCCGACATTGGCTCCGGTTCCTCCGGTCAAAGTTAAATTTTGCAACGTCATATCGCTCACGGCTTCGATTTTAAAACCTTGAGAACCAACATTGATCGTAACATTTTGTCCTTCTCCGTCAAGGGTTAAACCTTTTTTTGAAATTTTTAATTGAATATTATCGTTAATATAAATAGTTTGATTTTTGAGAGAATCATCGAATTTGATCGTTGTGTTTCGACCGGCATAGAAAAGGGCTTTTTGGAGCGATAAAGCTCCGTTTTGAAATCCGGCGGTTTCTGTTGCCGACGTAACAGTAATTTCAGACGCTCCCCAGATTTTAGCAACACCAATATCGTTCAAAAAATTTCGGACAATGGCATCTTTTTGCAACCATTTATCGGTCGGATTGACAGGAACGAGTCCAGCCAGAACCACTTCAAATGTTGTTGTCCAATCTTCTAGCGGATTGGTTTCACCATACTCTCTGGCAAAATCACCGGATTGAGAACCTGATTTCTTAGAATTTCCGTTCCATGAAATTGACGCCAGTTGCTGATAATACGGCGAAGCGTGCCAATTGTGCGCAAATTCATGAATCACGAGATCTTTTGCCATTGTATAGGTAAGGTCCAGGATAATCGCTTGACCGCCTCCATAGTTCATTCCGGTATAGTAACCTCCTTGAAAACCGCCCAAACCACCCTGCGGGACAATTAACATCTGCGTCGTGTTAGTGCCGCTGTTGTTACGAAAATATTTATAATTTCCCAACAGGTTATATGTGTACCGAATCGTATTAACAACGTCAAAAAATGGTGTATCCGTCCAGTTCAAATAAGAATAATCCGCATTGACTGTCGATGTATCGGTAAAAATAAGTTGGGCGTCGTCTTGACCGGAGACTGTTGATGTTACCGAATTTCCGTTTGCCCAACTATCGCCGTTCGTTGTGCTGCGCCAGAGGAATGCGGAACTGCCGGTTCCGGTGTTGTTAAAGATATTCGTACCGGTTCCGCCGATAAGCAAGTCGTTGCCGTTGCCGCCATTGAAGGTGTTCGAGTAGGTTCCGCCCATCAAATCGTCATTCCCGTCACCGCCATTAATCGTACAAGAAGCAGAAGAAACATAGATATTATTGTACAACGCCTTAAACGTATCATCGCCGCCGTAACCGTTGAAAACGATGGAAGTGATGCCGGAGAATGCGGCACCAAGTTGGGCAAGACCGTTGCCGTCTGCCGAAGCCGAAACATAAATTTCAAAATTTCCGTTGGTTTTTTCATAGACTTGTACCCAGTCGGCATTGTCAGTACCTTCAATCGTCAGAACATCACCGGAAACCGATGCAGTAACCGTCGTTCCGACAGCGTCTAAACTAAAGAAATCATCGTTCTGCAAAAACGGATTTACGGAAAGGAGTTCCCGATTTTCCAACGATTCGAAATTCAGATGACTTCGACGTAACTGATTTGTTGTTTTGATCCGGTACATAGAAATGAAAATAGCAAAATGCTCAAAAGGTCAACTTATCTGGAAATTTCACGGTTTTGTGTTGGCGTGATGACCTCGTTTTGTTGAGAAACCGTTGAGAAGTCACTGTTCTAATGTCCTTTTGTCAAACAACTTGCTAAAACAACTTGCTAAAACAACTTGCAACCTTTTTTGTAAGAATATTCAACAAAGGCAACGTCAAAAGTGTACCATGTTCCAGCCCATTTTGCAAGAAATGCAAGAAATGCAAGAAATGATTTCGGCATTGCTAATTTTCCGATCATTTTCCTGCCCCCTTTGACGAAACGGTTGAGAGAATTTATAATAGTCCCCGTTCCTAAAATTTTGATGTTGCCAATATTTTGAGATGGTTTGTCGGGGAGGGATCCGGCGGTGGGAAGCCGTGAATCTGGTCAGGTGGGAAACCAAGCAGCCATAAACGTCACTTTTCAGGTGTTCGGGTCTCTCTTCGGCAAACCTTTTTTTAATTGACAATTGAAAATTGATAATTGACAATTATTAATTAATAGTGGAGTTTCTAAAAAAGAAGATTCTACCTACCACGAAATTTCACGAAAAAATGAAAAGAATTTATTGGCAACTCTTTTTATAGCAAGAAATTACGAAAAAATATCCTTTCGTGTTTTTTCGTGCCTTTCGTGGTTAAAATTGTATTTTTAGAAGTTCCCATTAATCGTTATTTCCCATGACAAACTCCCCAAACGTTTCCAACTTGTCAAGCCCGGAAAGAGCCGAAAAAGATCATTCTGCCGGATCGGGAAATTATCAGGTTGTTGCAAGGCGTTACCGCCCTAAGACTTTCGAGGAGTTGGTCGGTCAAAAGCATATCGCCCACGCCTTGTCGAACGCCCTCACAACCGGTCGTGTCGGTCACGCTTATCTCTTCACCGGCGCACGCGGAGTCGGTAAAACTTCAACAGCAAGAATTTTCGCCAAGTCGTTAAACTGCGTTACCGGTCCGACATTGGAACCGTGCGGCGATTGCGACAGTTGCCGGAGTGTCAGTACCGGAGAAGATATTGACGTTCTCGAAATTGACGGAGCCAGCAATCGCGGTATCGATGAAATCCGGCAACTTCGGCAAAACGCGTCAATTTGCCCAAGTCGTTCAAAATTCAAGATTTACATCATCGATGAAGTTCACATGTTGACGCGGGAAGCGTTCAACGCCTTGCTCAAAATTCTCGAAGAACCGCCGGAACACGTCAAATTTATCTTTTGCACAACGGAACCGTCCAAGATTCCGATTACCATTCTTTCCCGATGTCAGCGGTTTGACTTTGCCGGAATCGAAACAACCGCAATCACTCAGCGATTGGCAGCGATTGCGGCAAACGAGCAGGTAACAGCGGATGACGGCGTTTTTGAAACGCTTGCCCGGCGTGCCTCCGGCTCCATGCGTGATGCGCAATCCCTTTTGGAGCAATTACTTTCGTTTGCACCGGAACATATTTCCCTTGCCGATGTTCACGAAATGCTCGGAACGGCAAACGACCAACTCCTTTTTCGCTTACTTGATGCCATGCTCCAATGTGAACCGGCAACAATTTTCGCCGAGTTGGAGGCAGCCGCTTCGGAAGGGGTTGATTTCGGTGTTATGGTCGAGCAAATGATGGGATTGTTTCGTGACTTGCTCGTTGTTGCGTCGGGCGGCGACGCTTCGCTGTTGCTTTTTTGCTCCACAACGCAATTCGATCAGGTTAAGTCCATCGCCAATGCGCTCGGTTTGCATCGGGTACTGGCTTCGCTCCAAATTCTTGATCAAACACACACCAAAATGCGATTCAGTACGCAAGGTCGCGTTTTAACAGAACTTGCGTTGGTTCGAATCGCTCATCTCGATCATTTTCAGATGATCACCGTATTGCTTGACCGGCTTCGGGAAGGAAATTTGCCGCTTCCGGTCACGCCGTCTGTTACTCAGGAAATAAAACCGGCTCCGGTTAAATCGCCTCCGGCTAAGCCGGCACCGGTTAAGCCGGTTCCGGTTAAACCGGTTCAACGTAACATCCAACCTTCGCCGTCACAAACTCCCAACAATTCCCCCTCTTTATCCCAAACTCCCAACCAGACTCCGCAGCAACGTTTTAACGAAGCATCGGTTCCGCCCAAGGTTGATTTGGACGCGATGACAAATGAAAAAGCGGCAACCGTTTGGCGGAATGCAGTCGATACCATTCCCGGAATGTTGGCAACGTATGCGACAAATTACAAAAAACTAACTTTTGAAAACCCCAACGTATTTTTTGTTGTTTTCGACAATCGATTGGCAAAAGAACTTTGCGAACGGGAATCGCCTCGCTTGCAAAATGTACTCTCTCAAGCAGTTGGCAAGGCAATCCGAATCCGGTTTGAATTGATCGAAGAAAAACCCAAAGAATCCGTTCCGGTTCAGGAAGTGAACCGCGTGGCACTTAATAAGGAAGTGATAGAAAATCCTTTTGTTAAAAAAATTGAGGAAATTTTCGGTGCCGAATTACATGATGTACAACATCGTTAGTTCAAAAACAGCCGTAACGGTCTCTTTTGTTTTTCTATTTTGTTTTTTACCCTGAAATTCCGTTCCGGTGGTTTGCGTTTCTGTTTTGGGTTTGCGGTAGCCCGTGCCCTCGTTATACCACACAGCATTCGCATGATGTTAGCGACGGGGGCGTTGCCCTTGTTCTACCGCACATCTTTTTTTTGTTATGTGGATTTTTGGTTCTCCCGCGAGGCAGCGGGTTTTTCGGTTGGGTTGCACGTTATAAGGTTGTTTGTTAAAATAAGTTGTGTTAAGTGATTATTGCCCCTCTAACCCCCAATTTTTGTTTATGGCTTTTTCAGGAATCTATAACTTGTTTGGCTTCGACGGCTTTAGGATAGTTCATGTAACGTTTTCG
>JAISQH010000257.1 GCA_031274385.1 Planctomycetaceae bacterium
ACTCGTTTTTGAAGTGACAAAAAAAGACGCTGAAAAATTGAAACAAATTGTTATTGAAACGATGATGCTGAATCAACCGCTCCGGGTTCCGCTTGTGGTGGACGCGGAACTCGGTGAACATTGGGAATAATCGTGGTGAAACAATAAAATGGTGAAAGATAAAAAACGGACGATAACAGTTGGCAACTTCTAAAAAAATTTTTTTAACCACGAAAAACACAAAAAAACACGAAAGAATTTTTGTTGCATTTTTTACTATAAACAATTTACAGCAATTGTATTTTTCGTGAAATTTCGTGTGTTTCCTGGTTAGTCTCAGTTTTTAGAAGTTTCCTGTTGCTATATTTCTTTGCGTTTTTTTGCGCAACAGATAAGGAGATAAACTCATTTTATGCCTAAAGAAGTCATTATTGGTCCTCAGGATGGGCAATCCAAACCGGTTGATTCGGGTGTACCGGACATATTTCGTAACGAGTGGTCTTCCGAAGAAGATCGGGCGTTGCGTCCTCAGCGTATGGCTGAAATGATTGGTCAGCGTGACGTGTTTGCCCGGCTTGAAATTTCGATTCGGGCTGCACAAAAACGCCGAGAACCGCTTGGTCATATTCTTTTTGACGGTCCGCCGGGTCTTGGTAAAACAACTTTTGCAACATGTATTCCGCGAGAACTTGGTGTTGCCATCCAAATCGGAAACGGTGCCACGCTCAAATCGCCGAAGGATGTTGTACCGTATTTGACCAATGCTGAAGAAGGTTCTGTGTTGTTTATTGACGAAATCCACCGGATGCAAAAATCGGTCGAAGAATTTTTGTACCCGGCGATGGAAGATTTCCGAATTGATCTGACGCTTGGCGAAGGGGTCAACGCGCGGACGTTGAACATCCAGCTCAAACCGTTCACGCTGATTGGAGCCACAACCCGAACCGGTTTAATTTCTGCACCGCTTCGTGATCGTTTTCAGATGCGTGAACATCTTGATTTTTACACGGTTGACGAACTTTCGGTGATTATTCGCCGCAATGCCGGAAAATTGAACGTTAAGATTGACGATGATGCGGCTTATGAAATTGCGTTTCGTAGTCGCGGCACGCCGAGACTGGCGAACAACCGGCTCCGTTGGGTTCGGGATTTTGCTGACGCCAAAGCCAATGGAGCGATTACGTTACAAGTTGCGGTTGATGCTCTTGACATGCAGGGTATTGACCGGCTTGGGCTTGACCAGCAAGATCGTAAATTTTTGGAGACGGTGTTACGAGTATTTCGCGGCGGACCGGTTGGTATTGAATCGGTTGCGCATACCATGAATATTGCACCGGATACACTTATCGACGAAGTGGAACCATTCATGCTTCGCAGCGAACTGATTATCCGTACACCGCGCGGACGCCGGCTGACAGAAAAAGGATTCCGCCATCTCGGAGCCAACCCCGCCGATTACGAAGAATTTCCGCTCTTTCCGTTGATAAAAGACTAAATGTAACAGTCTATTTTGTTTATTTTTCGTTGCGCACAAAGGCACGAAGAACACAAAGATTCCGGTTTAGTTTTGTCAACAGATTTTACAGATTTTACAGATTCGTTTTTTATTAAAAATCTGTATCATCTGTAAAATCTGTTGACAAACAAAAATAGGCTTGTTTTCTATTGTCTTATTTTTCGTTACAAATAAAGACATAAAAGACGCAAAGAAAATCGGTACATTTAGAATCAAAACCTTTGCGTCTTTGTGCGCAACAAATCATTTTGTACGCAAATGAAAATATCAGAGTGACGGAGTTTTTCGGGGCAGGAGTTGTCGGACATTAACTCCTTTTCCCTGATCTTCTTTTCGTTGCGAGAAACGATTGGAGATGAACGCCTCGCAGACCAGAACAATCAGCACAATCCAAAGGAACATGTCCCAAAGACTTGTACCGCGTTTGAGTTGATCGAATGTCGAATCAATTTCATCGCCCGCCTGTGCAAAAACATAAGGCGTTCCGGCAAACCGGATTTTACAATCCTCTTCGGTTAGTCCCGACGAATCAAGTTCGTCACCGTCAATATTGACCGAAAACGGAATCTGTACCGCTCTTGCCGTTCCCAAAGGACGAAGCGTATAAACTCCAACCTGATTCGTGTCCTCAAAAACAAATGTTGTACCGATTTTAGCATCAGTCCCCTTCTTCAACTCCCGACGTAACACCTCGCCCGACGGCGGAATAATCTCAACCGTCTGAGGACGTTCGTCTTCCTTGAACGTAAATGTCAACGGCTGACCGGCAACCGTTTGAAGCCGCGTTTGCTCCACTCCCGCAAGTTGGAAAATCAATTGGTTCATCATCGGTACAAAAATCGGACGGATCGGAAAATTCGTCCACGAAACATGAACTCCGGTTCCTAAAAACGTTACAGAACCATTGCCAACCCGACGCTGAACAAGAAGCGGCATTCCATCATCAAGGCTTGCCAATATCGGAGCCGCCCCTTTCGACATATCAAACGGAATCCGCCGGTAAACCAAAACCCGTGTATAAAGATCACGCGGATTCACCAAATTTCGAAACGCCGGATAATTTCCGTCCATAAAATCAATGTTCCAAGCATCTTTACCGGAATCAACCTCAGGAGCCTGTTGAGAAAGAATCGGTAACGGTAACAGTTTATTGTTCCATTCGTCATTGAGCCGATTGTACTCTTCGGCGTAAATATTGTCACCGCAAGTCCAAATCAAGTTGCCGCCGCGCTCAACATATTGGACAAGCCGCTCCGCCGTGTCACGCTCCGGCGCGGGAAGATTGACGGCAATCACTGCAGCATAATTTTGTAACGGCTCCGTCAGCAAATCTTCCTTGTTGATCGTGGTCAACCGAATCGGCGAAAC
>JAISQH010000307.1 GCA_031274385.1 Planctomycetaceae bacterium
TGAGCGGAATTTGCTTTTTGACAATACCGGGTCCGTTGTCCTGAACACCCACTTTGTATTTCTCCAAACGCCGGTCGGCAACCGACGCCGCCGACAATGTTCCGGCGTTTTCGATATGCACCCAGATTTCGGGCAGGATACCGGCTTCTTCGCAGGCATCAAGGGAGTTATCGACGGCTTCTTTAACAGTGGTGAGCAAGGCTTTGCGCGGATTATCGAATCCGAGCAGATGCCGGTTCTTGGCAAAAAATTCGCTGACAGAGATTTCTTTCTGCGACTTCGCCATGTCCTCCGCAGAGGAACGACGCTTGGAAATAGGGGTTGCTTCGGGCATGTTGAGGACACGATAAATGATAACTCAAGACTAAATTTGCACGCATTATACCGGAAAAACGCCGTTTTACAAGGCGTTTGATGCGCCGCTTTGTTTTCGCAAATTGTTTCAGCAAAGTAAGAGAATTGTTTTAAGCAGCCGTACTTTTCCCGTTTAGCCGAGTGTCATAGAAGCCGAAACGAAAGTGCTGGAAGTGTAGGCGTACTCGCCGTAATTTCCGATGTGAATGGCAATACCACCATCTAACACCGTTATTCTTTCCGTTGAGAAAGAATGTTACAGATTCGTTGCCAAGCATCGACCGGCAAATTGCGGATTGAAACGGTTCCTGCTCGCGGATTGTTCACTTTCCAAACATTTTTGTATTCTTCATTCAATTCAGGAACGGCTTTACGCCATTCTTTTTCTTTGCGGATAATGATGATAGTTGCGTTTCGTTTAATAGCCTTTTGCAACAGGTCAAAGGAATACTGTTGTGAAGGAATCGGCGGCATCTTACCAGCACATATAGAATGATACGGATAGTATTCAATAAGGAATACGCTTTCGGCAACGGTCATGTCTCCAAACTTTTGTATCAATTCTTTCAAATGCCGTCGCCAGTAATCTCCTCCAGAAGTGTTACTGAATGCGGGATTGACAAGACAAAACGGGTAATCCTGTTTCTCGTGTAACAAATTCAAACGCTGTTTCTCGTACAACGAATTCAATGCCTGCTTGAATTCCGGCTGCGATTCATCTTTTTCATCACACGGGGAATAACCGGGATTCGCATTTAGTAGGATAATGGGAGCATCAGGATTTCCGTAATACGGTTCAGGCAAAAGTTCGAGGTGAAAACGATGTTCCGGCGAAAGGTTCTGATTGACATCGTCGATAATGTCTTTGTCTTCTGGCAAGACGAACGGCTGTTCCCACGGCAATTTAGTCCAAATGTTTCCAGTGTTTTTAGATGTTGTAACTTTTTGAATTTTGGAGATTGACATTATAAAGTTCCTAATGGGTAAAAGTCAATGGAAAGCGTCCCGCGAACCCCTTCTATTGACCGGTAAATAAAAGGGAGGACGAATTTTAGCTGATGGTAAGTTTACTGACAAAATCGACGAAAACTTTTTCCACTTCCCGTTTCCTATTTTACTTGATAATCGTACAATTTCGGAATAAAACATTTCCCATTGCTCCGTCACATCTTCCTCGGATGGTAATGCTCTGTCTTTTTTGGAGTGACATAAGCGAATCAGATTTGTTTTTAGGAAAGACACATTGTACACTATGAATAAGTTCATTCGTTTTTAATGTAACATAATGTAGACCCAAAATATCTTTTCCAATAGTACCAATTTCACCTGAAACATCAATGATTTGTCCTTTGAAGATATTATCAGCGAAGATATTATCAGCTTTAACCTTGTTATCACAATAACTTTGCATTATAGGCTCTGCCGAGACAGAATGTATTTTTTGCTCTTTTGTGACAGAAGGTTTTACTTGCGAACTATACCAATTGTCATTCCGGCAACGCCGGAAAATTTATTTTCGCTTTAAGTGTATCGCCGCAATGACAGAATGTCAATCAGGGCAAAAAAATATTTTTCGCCGTTAGCCGTTCCGCCTTGCGGGTTGCTGAAGTACGTTAACGTCGTTCATCGCACCGCAAGGCGGTACGGTTAACCGGTTCTGAAACCGGACGAAATTTCGAGACTTCGTCCGTATTTCGGCAATACCCCTTGATTTTTATAGTAAAAGGTAGATAATAGGCAAATAGAAAATTTTCAACTCCAGTTGACAAAATCGAAATATGACAAAGAACGAAGATTCAGACGCTCAAGCAAATCGGGCAGATATTCCTCAGGATGTGCCGCTTCCAGACCCGACACTTATCGGTCTTGCCTCCGGTTTGGCAACACAAGCCATGATCTCACTCGGTATCTTTCCCAATCCGGTGGACGGTTCAACCCATATCTTGCTGCATCAAGGCAAACATTTGATCGAAACAATTGCGTTACTCGATGAAAAAACCAAAGGTAATCAAACCGAAGAAGAAACAAAAATGTTGACAAAGGTTCTTCACGAATTACGAATGCTCTACGTTGCCGCTCAAAACGAAAAACAAAAACGAAATCGTGAAGAAGCTATTGCGGAAAGTTGATCGTGGAGAACGAACGAGTTTTAGTTTTGGTAACTCTTGTTCGCTTTCCATCATTAACCATCCATCATTAACCATTCACAATTGACTACTTCATGGCTTGGGAATACAGCGATAAAACAATGCAACTTTTCACCGATGCCGTTCACGGGAAACCGGGAACACATCTCGGTGAAATAACAGACCCGGACGGTCTGGGCGAACACGGTTCGATTGCGTGCGGCGATGCACTGCGGTTCACGTTTCGGGTGCGGCGTGATCCGACCGACCCGCTCCGTGACGAAATTATCGAAGCAAAATATCTGACCTTCGGCTGCACTTCCGCCATTGCCGCTTCGGAAGCCTTGTGTTGCATGATCGAAGCCGAACACCTGACTCCGATCAACGCTCTCGCTATTACCAATCAAGATATTGTCAATTTTCTTGACGGTTTACCGGAACAAAAAATTCATTGTTCCGTCATGGGAGCGGAGGCGTTGCAGGCAGCCGTTTTCAATTGGGCACAAAAACGCGGCGTTAATCTCAATGCGCTCGGAATTGATATTCACACGGAAGAACAAGAAGAAGGACGTGTTGTTTGTAAGTGTTTTACCTTGACCGAACCGTACATTAAACGGAAAATCAAAGAATTAAATCTTCATTCGATTGCGGAAATCACCGGAGCCATTAAAGCCGGCGGAGCTTGTATGACTTGCCACCATGCGCCCGGAGGTCTGCAAGATTTACTCAACGAAGTTTGGGGAGCAGAAAAAAAAACCGCCTATTCGCTTGCCTTGCCGATTATTTCCGGCAATCTTACTACCCCGCTTTCCAAGTCTTCGGCAGAAGTTGTTGATTCCGCGAAACTTTCGCCGTTCCAGTTTGCAAAAAAAATCGAAAAACTACTCGACGAATATCTTCGTCCAATGGTTCAAAAAGACGGCGGCGATTTGGAGTTGATTGACATTAAAGAGACCACCGTGTATATCGAACTTCGTGGAACCTGCGCCGGTTGTGCCGGAGCAAGCCAAACGCTGAAATATCTGGTCGAACGCACACTCAAAGAACAAATCGACGAACGAATCCGCGTAATTCAAGTCTAACTCCGTTTTCTTTGTATCTTTGCGCGCAAACTTGAAAAAATAAAAGAGACAGTTACCACAAAAAATGAAATAATCAGAAAAATTATGTCAACATTAGCAAGAGCCATAGAAATAGCGGTCGCTGCTCACAAAGGGCAAAAAGACAAATCGGGAGCAGATTATATTTTGCACCCGTTGCGGGTAATGCAACGCGGCAGAACGGAAACAGAAAAAATTTGCGGTGTATTGCACGATATGATCGAAGACACCGATTGGACTTTTGAAGCCATTGAAAAAGAAGGTTTTGCAAAAGAAATTATTGATGTTTTGTGTTGTGTTACCAAAGAAAGTGAAAATGAAGATTACGAACATTTTATTGATAGAATTACAAAAAATCCTGTTGCTGTTCAAGTAAAAATCAATGACCTTTTAGATAATTTAGATTTAACTCGTTTTGATCAAATTAACGAATGGGATTTGAAACGATACAACAAATACTTAAAAGCCTATTGGAAGTTAAAATCATTGTAAATCTGTCAATCATTGATATTGTGATTTAATGGACGATAGGCAACTTCTAAAAACTCTTTATTAACCACGAAAAACACGAAAGAATTTTTGTTATAATTTTTTTATGACAAACGATTGACAACAATTGTATATTTCGTGAAATTTCGTGTGTTTCGTGGTTAATCTCGGTTTTTAGAAGTTTCTTAATGCAGATAGGGCGGCGGGTCACCTTGTAGAACAGCTAAGGCGTTTTCGGCGGCACGTTGTTCGGCTTCCTTTTTTGTTGCGCCCCATGCGGAAGGAAAAACCCGTTCGCCAATCCGAACTCCAATATGAAATGATTTACGATGTTCCGGTCCTTTGGCTTCGATCAATTTGTATTCCGGTGTGTGACCTAAATATTTTTGCGAATGATGTTGGAGTACCGATTTATAATTGTCGGCGTCATGGTTTTGGAGCATTTTGTCGATTTCTTCCTGAAAAACTTTCAAAATGAAACGGCGAGTTTCTTCCAATCCGCTATCCAGATAAATGGCGGCGATGAACGATTCGACGGTATTGGCGAAAATCGAGTCGGGAACCTGCGAAGACCGCCCGAGTCCACGACCAAGAATCAGGAACTTATCCAAACCAAGCCGTTTGCAAACCTGATGGCATGTTGCCCGGCTGACAACTGCCGATTTAATCTTGGTCATATCGCCTTCGAGCATATTGGGAAAAGTATCAAACAAATAATTGCAGATCACATAACCCAGTATGGAATCGCCGAGAAATTCCATGCGTTCGTTGGAACACTGCGGCGTGTCGGCACCGGAAGAATGGGTCAATGCCGTCCGAAGTAATTCCGGGTTACGAAAAGTATAGCCGACCTGCGTTTGGCAGTTTGTCAGAAATGTATCCAAGTCCATGAAAAAGAAAAAGTGTTACGTCCGAGACTCCCCCTAAAACAGTAATAACAACACCAACATCATTACATTTCGCTCAGTATAACATATTCGTTCCTTGTGGGGAGTGGGGTTCTTTCCTTCTTTCTTCCTGTAAAAAATAAAAAAGGTTGTAGTTCGACTGCAAGTTCATTGGATTGGGTTGACCTGTTGCCGGTAATCCGATAAACTTATTCTTCTGTAAAATGTCATATATAGTCGGGACGTTGATGTACTGCCAAGTAAATAATGTTCAAAAACGGCTGATAATCATTTTAAAATTTTTTAAAACGAAGATCGGAGGATAACATGATATTAACGAAAGAAGAACGGGAAATATTTTATAACAATTGGATTCCATTATTATCGTACGTCAATGACAAATACAATATTATTAAGGATTTTGGGCATCCAACCAGCCCCAAAGGGCTAAATTTACAAGACATCTCCAAAATAAGAGATGAATTGTGGAAACAAAAAAACGTCATAGATGAATACATCAACGATAATAAAATGCCAGAAGAAAATATTCGTATCGTTAAAATGTGGAAATTTTTTATAAAACGCACCTTTTTTGTAATAAAGCATTACAAAAAGTACAGTATTTTTCTTGATGATCAAGACGGCGTTCTCTATGGAGTGAACGGCATAACGCAACCAATAAAAGAGATATTAGGAGCAAAACCGGTCATGGTGGAAGCGGTATTATTGTCATTCAAAAACAAAATAATATATGATAGTTTAATAAAACCATATCATATCATATTAGGAAGCAATATACGGAAAAATCTGGAAGAACAATATAAAACGCTTAAAGAAAAGAACGGAATAATAACTGAATTATAAAAACATTGGGTGCCGGTAATTTGGAAAATATTTGGAAAAAATGAAAATTATCTTTTCTAATTTTCCATTTTCAATTCTCCATTTTCAATTTACGAAACGCGGTTTGGCTGTCATTTTGGCAGACGGCGTTTTGGAAATGAATAGATGATATTTTGCAACCTATTGAATAGCAACAAGTTAAAAGAATTGTTCCTCTATTTTTCAAATGGCACATAAATTGCTATGATTTTTTAAAACTTGATTGTTGGTTGATTGCTCGCTGAAAAGTTGACGGTGTTGCGGTCAGCCGGAAATAAAACAATCGGCTCAAAGAAAGAGAGGAAATATATCATGGCATCTGGTGAAAAAATTATCGGTATTGATCTTGGAACAACCAACTCCGTTGTTGCGGTGATGGAAGGTAAAGATGTTAAAGTCATTCCAAACGCCGAAGGCAATCGGTTGACACCTAGTGTTGTTGCGTTTACTGACAGTAATGAAAATCTGGTCGGCGAACCGGCACGGCGTCAGGCTGTTACGAACCCGACTCGTACCGTTGCGTCAATCAAACGGTTTATGGGGCGTCGGCACAGCGAAGTGGCAACCGAAGAAAAAATGGTTCCCTACAAAATTATCGGAAGTTCCGATGAATCTGTCAAAGTTGAAATTGACAGCAAAAAATTTACGCCGCCGGAAATCTCCGCGATGACGCTTCGTAAACTCAAAGAGTCTGCCGAAGCGTATCTCGGACACAAAGTCAACAAGGCGGTGATTACGGTTCCGGCTTACTTCAACGATGCTCAACGTCAGGCAACAAAAGACGCCGGACAAATTGCCGGGCTTGAAGTTTCCCGAATCATCAACGAACCAACTGCCGCGTCATTGGCTTACGGTCTTGACAAAAATGTGAACCAGAAAATTGTTGTCTTCGATCTTGGCGGTGGAACATTTGACGTGTCCTGTCTTGAAGTGGCAGACGGCGTTTTTCAGGTTCTCAGCACCAACGGCGATACCCATCTTGGCGGTGATGACTTTGACGAAGTCCTCATCAATCATGTGGCCGAACAATTTAAAGCCGAACAGGGCATTGACTTACGGAAAGACGCGATGGCTCTCCAACGGCTTCAGGAAGCCTGCGAAAAAGCGAAACGCGAACTCAGTTCCGCCCAATCGACCGACATTAATTTGCCGTTTATCACAGCGGATCAAAATGGTCCGAAACATTTGCAGGTCAAATTAACACGGTCAAAGTTTGAGCAACTGACTGATCACTTGGTTGAACGTTGTCGGGGACCGGTGATGCAAGCGTTGAAAGACGCCAAGTTGGCTCCGTCACAAATTGACGAAGTTGTGTTGGTAGGAGGTTCGACGCGGATTCCGAAGGTTCAGGACATGGTGCGTACGATTTTCGGTAAAGACCCGCACAAAGGCGTTAACCCGGATGAAGTGGTTGCCGTCGGAGCGGCAATTCAAGGGGCAGTGCTTGCCGGAGAAGTCCGCGACGTGCTGTTGCTTGATGTAACGCCGTTGTCGCTTGGTATTGAAACGCTTGGCGGTATTATGACAAAACTGG
>JAISQH010000386.1 GCA_031274385.1 Planctomycetaceae bacterium
CAGCCATTTTATTGTACTCATTATTTTATACGGCATTATTTGTAACTGTCTATTTTATTTTTTAAGGATTGCGCGCAAAGTAACTAAAACAACTCCGAAGGAGTTTAAGTTGGATAACCCCGTGCAAGCTTGCGCAGCACGGGGAAAGGGACACTCCACTCTCCCGAACTCTGAAAGAGTTCAAATTTTGATGTCTGGGTTGACCATGACACTCCGCCCGCCAAATGAATTACTTTTTATTGAACTCTTTCAGAGTTCGTTTTGATTTTTTGTACTTTCCCCGTGCTGCGCTCCGCTTGCACGGGGTTATCCAAATTAAACTCCTACGGAGTTGTTTATATCATTTTTACGGAATTGATTTTACATCGATGCACGCAAACTTGAAAAAACAAAAGAGACCGTTACCATTATATTTCCTCCGACGACCAGGGAACCGCCTGAAACTTGATTGATTGAAACGCCTCTTTGGGAACATCGTAAATTCGTTCGTTAATAACATTGAAACTTCCTTCCCCAATTCGTAACGGCGGAATGGTTCCATGCGCGCTGGGATGTTCGCTTAATCGTTTCATAAAACGTTGTGTTGTAGGACCGCCTTCGCCCGGAGCCAAAAGGATAAACGGACGAACCAAAACCAACAATTCATGCCGTTCCCGTTTTTTGAACGACGTTTTGAACGCCATGCCGACGTAAGGTATTTTCATCAGACCGGGAACGCCAATATCCCGATGATTCACTTCTTCGCGAATCAGACCGCCAATCGCACTCACCTGACCGTCAGAAGCCACAACCGTTGTCGTAACAGTTCGCGTTTCAATATCTTTTGAGAAAAAACTCATGTTACGATTACTCAAAGCGGAGCCGGAATTATCTGTTCCGAAAACAATTTCCTGTGTCTCGCCGACTTGGGAATCTTCCTGAACAATCCGAATCGTTGTTGTACGGTCTGCGTGAATTCGGGGTGTAATTAAAAGTGTTGTACCGATATTCATTCGTTCCGCTTCAGGATCATACGACGTATCAACAACAGGATTGTTACCGGTTGTCGTACTTTTACTAACCGAAACAGCCGTCAAAATCGTTGTCTCTTTACCAACAAAAATCCGCGAGGCTTCGCCGTCGGCAACACAAAGATTCGGCGTTGCCAAACTAATCACACGCCCGCTGTCCTGCATGGCTTGAATTCGTGCAAGAACGTCATTGGAAACAACTTGTAACACAATCGCTTTCGGATCAATCCCGCTTCCCGCCGGAACAAGGTTGGCTCCGGGATTTTGAATGTCGCCGAATGACGATCCGTAACCATCCTCAAGAATCCCGGTAGAACGACCGCCCGATACGTTACCGCCCTTGAAAAGCCAGTCCAATCCAAACGCTTCGTCATCGGTCAACCGAAGATCAAGCACTTTGACTTCAAGAAGAACCTGCGGTTTCGGCTTGTCGAGTTGCTCAATAAGTTTGGCAATTTCCTCAACCGCTTCAGGATCAGAAGAACGAATCATTAAATCATTGGTTCCGCGAAATGCCGAAATGTACACAATACCGGGTTCGCCAACCTGCATTTCATTGGTTTCACCGATAAGTTGCGTCATCAGTTTTTCTGTTGCAATTTCCGGTACA
The DNA here is from genome assembly GCA_031274385.1 of Planctomycetaceae bacterium. GTDB lineage: Bacteria > Planctomycetota > Planctomycetia > Pirellulales > Thermoguttaceae > WRKP01. The sequence goes on from JAISQH010000386.1 coordinate 1,621, forward strand.
ATATCTTCGACAATTCTGTTCGGACTGAGCGGGTCGGCTGCTCTCTGTCTTGACTGACTGCGATTACGGGAAGAACTGATACGATTTGTCCCGCCATATCCGCTTCCGCTGTACGAGGTTGTTGAACGATTACCGCTTTGCTGCATGGATTGAACCCGGTCACTCATGCTTTCCATACGTTCGAGGGCTCGTTCCATGTCGTCAATCGGATCATTGTTGTCTTCGTCCGGCGGATTCCAAACAACACGGTTTTTGAAAAGACGTTGAATCGAATCGCCGACAGTACGGGCATCAGGATAAAAAATTGTAACAACTTTAATCGTGTCGTGACTGTGTGACAATAATCCCTTGCGGTACTCCTCAACCGTCATAATACTAATGAATCCGTTGGAATCTTTGCGATACCATAAATTGTTTGCCTGACAAACGGCACGAATCGCGTCTTCGCCGCTGATCTGTTCAAAATAGGTGTTGATCGGTATGTTGGCGGCTTGACGGCTGACAACAATTTTCCACGACGCACCTTGCCCCAATAATCGTGCAAATTCAAGCAGCGTCATCTCTTTGATATTGAGAACATCAATATCGGTTGTGTTTGTTGCGGTCGTTTCCGTTGTTGCCGGATTTATTGTTGAATTTATTGCCGGAATTGCGGAACGTGCCGGTAACACCGGATAAGGCGGAGCAAGGATCGGTTCCTGTGCAAAAAGTCCTGTTCCGGTGAGAAACAGCGCAATGATAAATAAATGTTTCAAATAAAACATGATTTGTTGTTTACCGTATGATATGTTTGTCGGCAATATTACTTTGTGACCGGACTTCCACGTGTTGCGAAGTAATTTTTTCGATAACAAGAAATAAAATTTCCGCATCGTCTGATCCGCGCGAAGCCGAACTTCTTCGATTGGGCAACAGATTGCTCGGAACTTCAATAATATCGCCTTCGCGAATATAATAAATTTCCGAAACACGTTGGTTACCGGTTTTGGGCAGCCGAACCGCAGCAATGGATTTTTGATTTTTGAACATCAAAATACCAACAACCTGAATACCGGGCGGCAACACAGAAATGTTTCGCGGAATAAATCCAAAATTCCCGTCCGGCACTTTATATTGAAACGGATCATTCAAGATCGGTTCCGGTATTACCGGTTCCGGTGTTACTGATTTTGGAATTGCTTGTTTCGGGGGTGCCGGCTCCGGGATTGCCGGCTCCGGCGTGACTTGCGGCGCAGACGGGGTTACTTCGTCAAGCGGCAACGATTCCTGCATTGCAACAGGAACAATATACCT
>JAISQH010000402.1 GCA_031274385.1 Planctomycetaceae bacterium
GCAACACAAGTGATGACAAAGTGTACTTGAAACAAATTGGGAAGTCAAGCACAATTCAAAACTATTTTGGAAAATTTTAAAAATTTCGAAAAAATTTCCTGATAATTTCATTTTTTGTGGGGAAAGATTTTAGGGAACTTCTAAAAACCGAGACTAACCACGAAACACACGAAATTTCACGAAAAATATAATTGCTGTAAATCGTTTATATTAAAAAGTTGCAACAAAAATTCTTCCGTGTTTTTTTGTGTTTTTCGTGGTTAAAAAAAAGTTTTTAGAAGTTGCCAGTAACAAAAATACCAATTACAATCTTTACACAGTATATACTAAGTACCCCGATTTGAATTAGGGCGAAATAGCAGTACCATCATTTTTGGCACCGAGGTTACCCCAAACACCGTAAGGGCTGGCACCGGAAGTAATCACTCCTGCCGCATCCGCAGTTGCTGGCAATGTAACTGAACTATCACGGGCATTAATTGTATTCGAAATGAAACGCCCGGAACCGTCAAGTAATCCGACATTCACACCTCCCGAATGATCGCTTGTTGGTGAATGGACTCCCCAGTTGTAACCGGCATCATTGGCAAAAGCACAAGACGGCGAATTAGGTGGTAACACTGTTGTAAAACCACTTACAGAGGGACGCCCCTCATTGAAGAATAACCCGCGCCAAACACCGCCCGTTGAAGGTGAATTTAATTTTTTGGTTGTTGTATTGACGGCTGCTTGCTGACAGTTTGTAATCGGGTCAAGATGCAAATCGGCGTTGTTACGATTATAGAATCCTCCCTTCATTTCATCGGTTCCTTGACGTCGGCTGGAAATCGCTTCGCTGACGGTCAAGGTGTTACTGGTGCCATCCGAAGCACTGGCAAAAGTGAACCCATAAATCACACCGAAAATACCACGTTGATCCGTAACTGTCTATTTTAATTTTAGACTTTTTATAAATTTTTCGTCATGTTATTCGTTTCAGAAAAAATAATTCCTCAATAATTGTTATAAATGACAACGTATTAAAATAGACAGTTACCTGACATTTCACTTGCACTTAAATCGCCATTTTCGCTTGCACTTGACCATTGACTATTTCAATAAACGTTCGGCAATATCGACGGCGCCGCGTGTGAATGTGAAAGGAGCGTTGTCGGGAATAAACGTTTTCGGACAATTATCCCAACTTTGAACAACCACCTGATCCGGGTTACCGCCTACAGCAATATAATCGTACATCATTTGCAGGCAACCAACATACCACATCAAATCGTCATCATAACCGCGTTTGGCTAAAGCATTGTATCCGGCATCCCAATAAACAAGACTAAATGCAATCTTTTTTTTACGGCAATGTTCTTCAACCCGCTTCAAATCCGCCCAAGAACCCTTGCCCGTATTATGAACAAAATGCATCCAATCAACATCAAGACGCATAAAATCAAGACCGCGAACATTTTTCGCGTTGAGTTTCGTTTCCAGTACATCAATCCATTCGATGACTTGTTTCGCTGTCAGTGCCGGAAAACCCTCAATGTCACCGATTGTCCAGTCCGGGTATTTGTTACGAACTAACGCAATAAATTCCGCTGTTTCTGTTGCGGCATATTCTAATGCGTTGTCCATTTTCAGGTGAGTGTCACAACAATTGAGCGGCTCATCCATCGCAATTCCGTGAACTGTTGCCCCAAGACGCAGAAAACGTTGCCAATTTCCTTGCTGTTTTTGAAACGCTTCGGCTCCGGTCTTGCCCCAAGGCTTCACGGCTCCAACCTCCAACTGAAACGGAATCTTCATTTTTTGAAACGTTAAAAACAACTCGCGCAATTCCTGATCGTTCTTGAAATGCCGATTCAGTACGTGATCGGCACAAAGAATCGCTTCAACATATTGGCGGCAATGTTCCCATTGTTCGGGATACTTTGCTAACTCCCGAATCGCGCGGCTTTCGTCTGTCCCCGGCGGACCGAGAATAAATTTGGGAAGTTTTGTTTCTTGAACGTTTGATTTGACAACAGGCGTTTTCGTTTCGATTTTTGAGGAATCCGCCTTTTTTTCCGGTTCAGTTCGACCCGCAAGATGTTTTTCAAAAAACTGTTGAACCGTTTTCCGTGTCTCGTCGGAGTTGAAGCTTTTGGAACCGTGACCACCGTCTCCGGCAGCAAGTTGAATCAGGCGGCTTTCAATTCCGGCTTTTTGTAACGCATCATAAAGTTCCAGACTTTGCGAAAACGGAACCATGTTATCATCTGCCGCGTGAACAAGCAGCATGGGAACCGTTGATTTATTGATCTGAAAAACCGGACTCATTTTTTGTAACAGCACCAATCTTTCTTTGTCATTGCTGCCATCAAAAGTTCCCGGATAAGATTTTTCGATTTCCGGCATTTTTTGTGACCACGTTTCAAAATTGGTCGGAGCAGCATAAGCGGCAACCGCCTGAACCGCACTGGATTGATCAAGATATTCGCCAACATCAAACTCATTTATTGCCTCGTTTGTTCCCAAAAGAGCAGAAAGTTGTCCGCCTGCCGAATGTCCCCACGCACCGAAGTTTTTTGTATCAAGATTGTATTCTTTGGCGTTGGCTCGCAGCCAACGTATTGCCGATTTACAATCTATTATTTGTGACGGCATTTTGGAATCCGGTTTCAGACGGTAATTGATTCCGACAACAGCAAAACCACAATGGACATAATGATGCGCCCAACCTGCAGCAACATCTTTATTACCAGCCCCCCAACCGCCGCCGTGAATAACAAGAAGAACCGGTAACGGTTTTGAAATTGTTTTATAATTGTCCGGTAAATAAATGTCCAGTTGCTGGCGTTCGCCGCCGACTTTGACATACGGAATATTCGTAATACGAACCTCCGCCGTTGCAACAGAATCAAAAATTGTCAGAAACAAAAACGCCGCAATTATTTTTCGTACTATTGGCATAATCATTTTATTGGGTTATTAAATTATTGTGTTAAATTTGTTAAAATGAGATGATTTATAATTGTTACTTTTTTATTTTGTATCTTTTTTGGCGGTTTCCCGAACGATTTTATAAAACGTTTCTCTTGCTTCGCCGTTTTTGGCAAGTCCTCGTTCTTGTACAAAATAAAGATAGACGAGATTGAGATTGGTATCAACCTTACTATCTGTACCGCAAGCTCCGCCGTGTCCGAAAACGCCGCCGCCGGTTCCAACACAAAGCCCATAACCTTGCGGAAGATGACCGGGTTGTTTCTTCTGCATTTCCTTAACAGACTCAGACTTGAGAATCCGTACGCCGTGAAATTCACCTTCTCCAAGAAGCATTTGATAAAACCGTACAAGATCGTTTGGTGTTGAATAAAGACCGCCTGCGGCTTCGGGGTGACGAATTTTATGGTCGTCCAGCGGATACGTTAATTGTCCGTTTTCAACCCGCTTCAATGTTTTCGTATCGGTATCCCATGCGTACACTTCCGCCAAACGTTTTTGTTGCGCCGGAGTGACCCAGAATGCCGTATCTTTCATACCAAGCGGTTCGAAAATCCGTTTTTCCAAAAACTCTTCAAACAGCATACCGGAAACACGCTCAACCACAGTTGCCGCAATATTGACACCCATATTGGAATAACTGTGCTCCGTACCCGGTTGAGATTTCAACGGCGTCATGACACAAGTTGTCAAGGCTTTTTGAAACGGTAAAATGTCAATCTTGTGTTTTTGTTGGAGCGGCGGAACCCAAACCATGCCGCTTGAATGACTTAAAAGATGACGAAGAGTGATCGGTGTTTCAACCGGAACAAGAACCGTTCTTTTCTCGTCTTCTTTAACTGCAACGCGAAGTTCGTTCAACTCCGGCAAATATTTTGTAACAGGATCGTCCAGACCAAGTTTTCCTTCGTCAACAAGCATCAAAACAGCAACCGCTGTAATGGGTTTTGACTGCGAAGCAATCCAAAAAACGGTATCGCCGTTCATCGGGATTTTGTTGTCGATATTGGCGTAACCGAAAACATCCAGTTGCAACACGTTGTCCTTATCGGCAATAACAGTAACAATTCCAGCCAGTTCGTTGTTGTCGATGTAAGGCTGCAACTTTTCTTTGACAGGAAACGCTTCCGCCAATAACAATGTTGTCGCAAAAAGATAGATCAAAAAACAAACAGCCATTCTTTTCATGGAAAAACTCCTTTGTAAAAACGGTGAAAAAACATAAACTTTGTTAGGTGTGTAACTGTAATGGGACGGAATGTTTTTTTTTGCATTATCGTTCTACCAATAGCTTGCCCCACAACTAACTAACTAACTAACTAACTAACTAACTAACTAACTAACTAACTACTGACAACTGGCTACTGCTTACTGCTTTTACGAAACAGATTCGGAGTAACGCCGAATTGTCGGTGAAAAATACGGATAAAATATTCCGAAGTTCCATAGCCCACGTTGCGTCCGATTTGTGCTACGGAAAGATCGGTTTCGACTAATAATTCTTTGGCGCGGTTCATGCGGATCATGTGAATTTCCTTTTCTGGAGGATGACCGAGAAAATCCTGAAATCGCCGGATCAATGATCTCTTGGAAATACCGATATGCCGGGCAAGATGCTCCAGCGTGAACCGGTCAGCAAGATGGTCACTGACATATTGCAACGCGTTTCGAATATCCTCATGATCAACCGCAACAAAATCAGTGGAATGTCGTGTTGAAATGTAAAGCGGCGGAATTTTTTGCGGCGTTCCAGAAACGAAAAGTCCGTTCATTTTTTTGTGCAGCAATTCCGCCGCACGATAACCGATCCGGTGTCCGTCAATCGCGACACTCGAAAGACGCGGTGTTGTCGCGTTGCAAAGCGTATCGTTGTTGCCGAGTCCCAAGACCGCCGCTTCAAATGGAACAGAAATTCCTTTAGAACGACAAATATTAAGCAGGCAAATCGCATGACCATCTTCCGGGCAGAGAATACCAATCGGTTTCGGAAGCGATTTCAACCATTGACCAATCTGCTTTTCCGAACGAATATCCACATTGACCGGCAACGAAACACTGTTTGCCGATGATTCTGTCGGACAAATCCGACATTCCGTTCCGTTTTGTTGACATTGTTGCCGAAACGCTTCGGAAAGTTCACGAGACCACCAACAATGCCCCGCCGAAAAATACGCGAAATGCGACAATCCGCGTTCCTGAAAATGAACCGAAGCCAGTCTCGCAACCGCTTCGTAGTCATTTTGAATATCCGGTTGGCTGCCGTCTCCGAGCAATTCGATAACGGGAACCGTCGGTTTGCGAATGGCATTGAACATGGGAATTGTTGCGGTTCGGGCAATAATGCCATCGCAGGGAGTCCGTCGCAAAATCGACGGTTCGGGATCATTAGGTCCACGGTCTTCCAAAACCAACATCCATTCCTTTTGACCCAGCGCAAAACGATTCACTCCTTCAATGATTTGGCAACAGAAGGTTCGTGACGTTTCGACAAGAACAAGAATTCTCTTTTTGGGTTTCGGAGTAAAATGATGTTTCATACGCCCATCAGGTATCGCCCGGAATTTCTCAGAAAAAACGAAGCAGGAATCATTCTAATACAACCGTTTCCGTTTGCAATAGTCATTTTACGCCAAAATAAACGTGAAATTACGCCAATTTTAGGTTACATTTTACCATGTTTTCCTGTGTGTTCATCGGTTAAACAATTGAAAATAAAAGACTTACAGCAAAACTCTGCAAGCAAGACAGGGCGACCGCAAGGGTCGCCCCTACCCAGAAATGATTGATTCCTTTCGTACGCTTGCGTCCGCAATCAATTGAAGGGGAAAGCCCTCGTCGATTCCTATTTCGGGGGCAAGCCCCCGTCGCTAACGTCATGCGAATGTGTGTGGTATAACAAGGTTTGAAATCCGCTCCTACGTCCTTCATTAATCAAAGAAACAAAAAAACATTGAAATTTTCTGATTGATTCTGTTCCCTTGCGGCGGTTCCAATGACTATAATGGTAATATTATAAGCACCGTTTTAAGAAAGGAACCCGATGATTTCCTGCAAAATATCTCCATTACTTATTTTACTGAGCGTCATTCTGAGCGTCATTTTATTTTTCAGCCCGGACGCGGCGGTTTCGCAGACTTCAACTCCACAGCCGGCTCCGGCAACTCCGACGGTTGTTCTCATTCCACCGGCAACAGAAGGAACCACCACCGAACCAACCACCGCTATTCCCATTCAAGTCGTCACGGCACCGCCTGCGTTGACAGAAGAACAAAAAGTGGCGTTGGAAGAACAAAAGGATGTCGTTTCACGGTTGCCGGGGCCAAACGATCTCATCGACTATTTTCGTTCAAAATATGCGTGGCGGCAATACGAATCCGCTTACGCTTGTATTGATTTTGAAACGGATGTTGTTTCGGAAAAGAATAAACGCCACACCGTGTTCGCGCTTAATTTTGTTTTGAACCGGCTTGATCACAAAGACGTGTACGATTTTCCGACGAATGAAACAACAATGGTACAGAATTTTTATTCTCCGCGCGGCATGATCGAATTGGAATTTGTTCGCGGCGAACACAATAACTGGCAATTCTCACGCCGAACGGTTCGGGACTTGGATCGGTATTATGCGTTGCTCCGTGACGAACCGCCCATCCGGTTCAATTGGCTGATCAATCTGATGCCGACATGGATTTTTGCACCCATATTCGGGATTCCCTGGTTCAGAATCATCATTCTTATTACCGCGTTTTTTCTTGGTTTCGTCTTAAAATATCTGGTCGAATGGCTTCTTTACCGGTTGTCGCGCTGGCTGCTCAACCTGATGATTTCCGATTGGGATCAGAACAAACTAAGCCGTAAAACATGGTTACCTATTGGTTTGTTAGTTCTGTTCAGTTTTTGGTCAGCCGGTCTGTCTCTGTTCACGCCAACAGTGGAAAGTTTTGATTTCTTTCAAACACTGTACATCTTTTTTATTGTTGCGATATGCGTTTGGATGAGTTTTCGGATTGTCGATCTTTTTTCACTTTGGCTGCGTCAAAAAATGCGGCATCGTGATCCGAATATTGACATTATCTTTTTTCCGCTTTTTACCCGAACCATTAAGATTTTGCTGGTGTGTTTTGGTCTGATGCTTCTTGCTGAGATGTTTCACTGGTCGCTTGTCGGTCTTATCAGCGGTCTTGGTATCGGCGGTATTGCGATTGCTTTTGCCGCGAAAGAAACCATCGCCAACCTATTCGGTTCTGTTACTGTTTTGGCTGACCGTCCTTTTGTTATTGGTGATTGGATCAAGACCGGCGATATTGAAGGAACGGTTGAATCGGTCGGAATGCGAAGTACCCGGATTCGCACGTTTTACAACTCATTGGTAACAGTTCCGAACAATAATTTGACCACCGCAGTTATTGACAACATGGGAGCGCGTTATTACCGGCGTTACCGTACCTTTTTAGCCGTGCCGCTCGACACTGAACCGGAACGAATCGAAGCCTTTTGCGAAGGAATCCGCGAACTAATCCGGCGTCATCCTTATACGAGAAAAGATTTATTTCACGTTTTTTTGCACGAATTTCAACCGTCATCGCTTGATATTTTATTGAACGTTTTCTTTGTTTGCCCGGACTCGGCGATCGAATTTCGGGAACGAGGACGGCTCATTGCGGATATTCTTCGTTTGGCAAGAGAATTAGGTGTTCGTTTTGCCTTGCCGTCACAAACGATTTTTAATAAAGAAACATCCGCCAACGAAACAATTCCCATCGGAGACGACCCAATCACACTGGGACGCAGTGCCGCCATCAAAATTTATCCGCTCGATGAATAATTACTGATGATTTCATTTTAGTAGTCAGTAGCCGGTAGTCAGTTGTTATTGTAACTGTCTATTTTAATTTTAGACTTTTTATAAATTTTTCGTCATGTTATTTCGTTTCAGAAAAAATAATTCCTCAAAACCCTTATTTTTATGCTAAAACGCTCGCAAAAAAGATGTGTGGCATAATAATGGCAAAGCCCCCGTCGCTAACGTCATGTGAATGCCTTGAAAACGACTTTTTTGTCTTTCGATGTGTGACAATTTCCTTTTGGCACGTGACAATTTCCTAAAATTGTCCCTCTTAAACCGCCTATTTTGACAAAAATAGTGATTTATTTGCTGAAATTACAATCATTCGGTCTGTTGGAACGAATTGCCGGTCAGAGGGAACGACCAACCAATTGAATAGGACAAAAAGAAAAAGAATCGCGAATTTTGCTCTTGCGTTCTTTTTGGAAAATTCGTTAAAATGCCGCAATGGGATCAGATTGACCGGAAATTTTTTACTATTTTATTTTTCAACATTATTTTCATGTTTTTCCGAAAAGCCTCATTTTCAGACAAGACGTTGGTACGTCCGAAGCGTATTTTGAT
>JAISQH010000471.1 GCA_031274385.1 Planctomycetaceae bacterium
CGACACGTATTCGACCGGATTCTCAACATTTTCGTTACCGAATCCGAATTACGCGGATTGGTGTGACGAAATGGGCATCGGGTTTTTCGCCGCACGCAGTTTCCATCCCGGCGGCGTGAATACGTCACATGTTGACGGTTCGGCAAAATTTGTTACAAACGATGTTGACCGTAAAATATGGCAACGTATGGGAGCCATGAAGTGAATCGTTTTTTGTGCAATAAAAAATTTCTCAATCACCTACGTTACAACTTTTTTACAACTTTACAATTTAAAAAAACAACATTCAACTTACTTAAAGGAGAATCAAATGTTACAATTGCTATTGATTTTACTAACCCTATTGTGCTTCGGAATTTTGAATCGAAAATCACGCTTAACACTGCGCCGTTCTGTCAAAATAGAGGGGGGGCTATCTGGGTTCACTTTAGTAGAACTACTGGTCGTCATTGCGATCATCGGGATACTGATCGGTCTGCTTCTTCCCGCAGTTCAAGCGGCGAGGGAAGCGGCGCGGAGAATGAAGTGTACCAATAATATGAAACAACTCACACTTGGTGTACACAATTTCCACGATACCAACAGTGCATTGCCGCGATGGACATTGCATCCTCGTAGATATAATGGTAGTACGATTAAAACCAAGCACGGTTTCTCGGTACAAGCGTGTATTTTGCCTTACATTGAGATGGCGTCTTACTATGAACCTCTCAGTAAGGAGAGTTTTTACACCACTAATCCTGCTTATGGCAGTGTCGGTTCATACCGGGTTTTGAAGGACTGGGCGGATGCTATTTTCTGTGACACAGGTACTTATGAATCTTATGCTTCAGGAAAGCCGGAACATTTTGTTCACGATAAAATTGTCCCGACATTCCGTTGTCCATCAGATTCGCCCGATTCGGAATATCCATCCGAACTCCCTGTTGACACCTCGTATAAAGGAACAAGACCGGCAGTAGGAAATTATATGGCGTGTTATGGTTCAGGAATGGGGTACAATTATGATCCCACTGGTGAGACTGATGGTGTTGTTTCAAGAGCCGTTGCTAAAAAAGGCTTGGAATCTGTTACAGATGGTACAAGTAATACACTCTTTTGGAGTGAATCAATTATCGGTGATGGTACTTGTGCGACACAAGGTGAACCGGATCCATCAACACCGTGGCTTCGAATTGCAGCAAAGAAGACAACATATATGGCTGTTGGTGACACACACGAAGGGACAGCTGCCGGATGGGGTGCTTCGACAAAGCCGGGACTTGTCGGCATTTACGCAACGGATAGTTGGAGTCTGCCCACTCATTATCAAACAGCGGGAAATACAACAGGTTATTATGGTTTAAGGGGTTTTTCCTGGATTATCGGTGATGCGGCTTCAAGCGGATTTTGTACATTTTCAACGCCGAATCCTCCTTACCTCGATTGGTGTAACAGTATTGGTATCGGCTTTTTCGCTGCCCGAAGTTTTCACCCTGGCGGAGTAAACGCCTCCAACTGCGATGGTTCGGTAATTTTTGTTTCAAATTCAATTGATCGTCAGGCTTGGCATCGTATGGGATCAATGAATGATGGCGGAGCCTACCTTCCGCAATAAAATGACAAACTGAAACAATAACCGGTTCGATGTAGAAAGAACCGGTTATTGTGGAAGTATCATTCCGTAACGCAATATTTCCAAAAATTCTGACTCTCTAAAAACAAAGGAGACTAAACCATGATAAAGAAAATAATCGTACTTTTATTGATAACCGTGTCCTGTATTTCGTGCAATTATCGACCCAAACTGGAACGTCCCGAAGGAATGCCGGAGCTTCATCCGTGTTCCGTTACGGTAACATTCGGCGGAAGTGCCATGCAAGCGGTCATAGTTTCCCTGATACCGGTTGAAAGTAATTCGGAATGGAAACCAACCGGAACAACTGACAAAAACGGTACGGCAATGCCAAGTGCGAGTTACGGATTCAAGGGAGTACCGGAAGGAAAGTATTTCGTTGCTTTTACCAGAACCGTCGATAACCCGAACTACGATGAAAACGATCCCCAATCACCGCCCGCCCGATCTTTGATTCCGTGGAAGTATTCGATCGGTAAATCAACGGAAACGCTGGAAATCAAAGCCGGAGAGAAAAACAAATTTTCCTTAGCCCTTGACGCCGGTGAAGAATTAGTTCCGATAAAAAAGTAACAACAAAAAGCCGAAAGTGAAATGAAACTCCGCGAAACGTTCGGCGATACCAAAAACAACAACCCGGAAATTTTGAGACAAATTTATTTTTATTGCCATGATTTCCGGTTCAATATAAACATGCTCGATTTTTGATTTCCAATTTCCAAATTTAAAATCCCTTTAATGAAAGGAACTATTTATGAAACTGAAAAGTATTGTGATTTTGTTTGCCGTGTTTATTGGAGTTGTTTCAACTGTTTTTGCCAGCGAAACAACAAAAATTCCGGTCGATCCACGCTTTGCCAAAGCTGACCTCAACCATGATGGCAAACTCGATCAGGCAGAATTTGAACAATATCTTGCCCTCCTGAGCAAGATGAAATTAGCAAAACCCAAAATGGCAGCACCCGGCACAATTGAAAAACAGTACGGAAACAAAGGCAGTTACATGGAATCCGCATTAGGTTATGCGTTTGTTCCGGTCAAGTCTGTTACAAAAACTGTTATTGAAAAGAAAGAAGGCAGTTGCTGCGGCGGGAATAGCGGGAAAATAAAAAACGTTGTCGAAACCAATAACCGTTCCGTAAAATGTGGTTCGTGTGAATAAATTTACCCGTAACCTTTGATGGATGGACGCAGATTTTTTAGATTTTGTTTTGAAAATTCCGATCCAAAAAATTCTGCGTTCATCTTTGGATTAAAAATAGTAATTGTCTATTTTGTTTTTTAAGGATTCGCGCAAAGACGCAAAGAAATTCAAGGTTAGTTTTGACTTGTTCTGTTTTGACGGTGTTCATTATTTTATTTTACTCAAGGAAGATTTTATAACTTCATGTTATAAAAAAATGTTTCATTTTTCGTGAAATTTCGTGTTTTTCGTGGTGGAATCCTTCTTTTTAGAAATCCTCTAAAACGAAAAAATCGCCACAGTAAAATTGATAACCGGATACGATAAAGAGGTTTGTTTGATTCTTTGCGTCTTTGCGCGCAAATGAAAATAGACCGTTACTAAAAATATTGGAGAAATAGTAACTGTCTATTTTGTTTTTTCAAGTTTGCGTGCAACGATGCAAAAACAATTCCGTAAAAAATGACATAAACAACTCCGTAGGAGTTTAATTTGGATA
>JAISQH010000528.1 GCA_031274385.1 Planctomycetaceae bacterium
AAAGTTTCGACGAACAATGGGTTGGCGCAACACTTGTTGCGTTAACCGTTTTGATTTTACTTTCCACGACAATTTCGCTTGTTCGTGCGCGCAGCGTCAACAGAACGCTGATCACGGTGGGACTGATTGTTCTTGCCGCGTTGTTGCTCGCACCCAAAGCCGATTCGCAATCGCCAAAAATGTTTCAAATTTGGCTCATGGATCCGGCAACATTGACAAGTTTGTCCATTCTCCAGATTTTGTTAACAACAATGACCGTCTTCGGCTCCATTCGGCAGGAATTTTGCGCCGAACGTCAGGGAAAAATGTTGCACGAAATCCGGTCTTGGATCATTGCTGTTATGGCGGTTTTGCCGTCGCCGGTTCTTTTAGTGTTCATTTTTTGGATCGAACAAAATATGATGATCGCAACACGCCAAACCACTCCAATTATGATCGGTGTTCAGGTCGCTGTTGTACTGGTTGCCGTTCTTGCCATGCTTGCCTTTATACTGGCTTGGTTCGGAAAATATCAGTTAATCACAATTCACTTTTTCATTGGTTTTGCTCTGGTTTGTTCCGGGGCGTTGCTGCCTTGCTTGACCATTAAACTTTCCTTTCACTCAACCTCCGCTTCACAGTACATGCCCGATATTTTGGGGCTGACTATCGTATTGATCCTAATGGCTGCAACCGTCGCCTGCGGTTTTTATCGTGCCAAAAAAAGGCAAGGAATATTGACCCAAAAAGGAAATGTCAATTGACACAATTATTTTTTTGAAACAATATCATTAACAAATTAAAGGAGAAAATGATGTTACGAATCTATTTTGTTGTTGTTTTGTCGTTTTGTTTAACCGGTTTGAATGTTACCGGAAACGAAATCGAAGTCTCGGCTGTAACACCGTCAGTTGCGCTGTTCAAAAATGGTGTAACAGTTGTTCGGCAGGAAATTGATGTTCCTGCTCCCGGTGTGTATTGTTGGAACGAAGTTCCGTCGGTCATTCACGGAACGTTTTTTGTCGAAAGCGATTTGAATATCGAAATCCGAACCACGCAACGGCTTGTTACATTGCCGATTGACGAAAAGAATCCGCAACAAGGAATTGCCGATTTAACGGGAAAATTAGTTACGGTACATTTTTCTGATACGGAAAAATCTGCCGTGCAAGGAAAACTGCTCGATAATACCGTGCCGCCGAAACCCAATTCTCTGCTTCCCGATTTTTCCGCAACACTAACCAATCGTAATGTTTATCCGTATTCCATTCCGGGTTCTTTACCGAATTCTGTACGAAATTTTGAAACACCGTTAAAACTGGAAACAGCGGATAAAAAATATTTATTTCTAACCGGAGCACAAATTTCGTACATTGAAACGAACGAACCGGTAACAGAACGTACTGAATGTCGTCCGGTGATGCTTTTTCAGGCAACTGCCAAAGACGGTAAAACCGCCGGAAAGATTCGGCTTTTTTATTTGATCAAAGGCGCAACATGGGCTCCGAGTTACCGGATTGATTTACTGAACGAGAAACAACTGCGAGTCGAACAATCCGCGCAAATTCGTAACGAATGGTCGCCGATTCGCGATACGGAAATTTCGCTGGTCAGCGGTTTTCCGCAAATCGAATCGTCACAAATTCTTTCGCCGCTCAGTCCATCGCAGACATTGGAACGATTCTTTCAACAAATTACATCGCAACACGCAAATCGGAATCGCAGAAACAATGACGGTTCGTTCATGAGTAATGCAATAATGACACAACAGGCAGTTGTTCCTTATTCTGTTGCGAATACCGGATTCGACACAACGGCTCTTGCTGCCGGAGAAGGACCGGATATTCATTACAATAATATTGGCAAAAAAACGCTTGAGGTCGGCGATACGTTGTCGCTTTCGACAGGAAAAGGCGAAACGGATTACCGCCGGTTTTTGGAATCGGATTTGGTTTCAGTTGTTCGGAATTATTACGACCAATATTATAACAATCGAGCAACAGATCGATTTCTTACACCGGACGTATTTGACGTACTGAAATTCCCCAATCCGCTCCCGTTTCCGATGACAACCGCTCCGGCAACCGTTACGGAAAAGGGACGGTTTCTGGGTCAAAGTCAATCGAATTGGGTTAATCCGGGACAGATTGCATCGGTCAATATTACCAAAGTTATGAATGTTCGGGTTTCGTATTCTGAAGAGGCGGAGGATATTGGAATCAAGACCCCAAACGCGGGCAATCCGGCGACATCTCCGACATTTCATCAATTTCGAGGATACCGTTACGTCATTCGTCCTGTTACGGGAACGATTGAAATTACCAACCAACGAAACGAGGAAATAACGTTGCATTTAAGCGGAGTTTTTCTTTATTCGTCGGGAGAATTAAAAATTGAACCTGTTACGACAAAGCAATCCATTTCCACCAAAGATTATTTGCCGAATGATTTGATGGATTTGTTCTGGGAACTCCAACTCAAACCGGGCGAAAAGAAAACAATTACCGTTTCAGGAATACGTTGGTTCCGCACTTGATTCCTTTCCAGTCTAATTGTTCCAGAAATAGAAATATACGAACGATAATCCGCTTTCCACTTCAACTATTAACTATTAACTACAATTAAAACCATGCCGATTTTAACGAACATTTTTTACATCATTTCTGTATCGCTTATGATTCCGGTGATGCTTGCGTTACTTTTGGGGCTTGTCTATACGCTTTACCTGTCC
This sequence comes from Planctomycetaceae bacterium, assembly GCA_031274385.1. Taxonomy (GTDB): domain Bacteria; phylum Planctomycetota; class Planctomycetia; order Pirellulales; family Thermoguttaceae; genus WRKP01. The sequence continues at coordinate 2,711 of JAISQH010000528.1, forward strand.
GGTATTGCCATTTATGAATTCATTGCCCGAATGAAATCAAAAGCGCAACGAAAAAAGTTTACCGAAGCCCTCGAAAACAATGACGCCGCCATTCCGTCATTCAACGGTTCCGGCGATTTCGAAAAAACACTGAACCTGATTTTGACTCACGGCAACGATTCGCTGCTTATCAGCAAAAAGATTGCCGATCTCGAATCCGCGTGGCGGACGGAGTTACAAAAAATCGCCGATCTGACCAAATACGGACCGGCAATCGGTTTGATGGGAACTCTCATTCCGCTCGGTCCCGCCCTCGTCGGGCTTGCCGAAGGTGATCTCGTTACGCTTTCAAACCAAATGGTGATCGCCTTTTCAACAACAGCAGTAGGTGTTTTGATTAGTTTAATCGCACTGGCAATTAACAGTGCCAAAAAAAGTTGGTATCGGGACGACTCGATCCTTCTGAATTTTGCCGCCGAACGAAAGCAAAATTGTTAAGAGTACAAAAAATGACTACTAAAATCAGGTCGTTTGAAGAAGACGATCAAGTGGAACCGCTCGCGTCCGTTGCCAATCTTGTCGATGTGATGCTTGTTTTTTCTGTTGCGCTTATGATTGCGATCGTTTCCTACTTGCAGGTTCCTGCCATGTTACAAAATAAAGACTACACCGTGATTACCAATCCCGGCGGCGTTGATATGGAAATTATCGTCAAGGAAGGTCAGGAGATCAAACATTACGAAGCCACGTCCGCTACCGGAGCCGGTCAGGGGGAATTGCTCGGTCAAGCTTACCGCTTGCCCGACGGGCGTGTTATTTACGTTCCCGCTGATAAAACGAAACAATAAAATAATTAAACAATTAAATAGAACCATTTACCCGTAGGGGCGACCCTTGCGGTCGCCCTGAATGGGTGATGGTTCGGGGCAACCGCAAGAGATTGCCCCTACAATAAAAACAAAGAATTAAATACAACAATGAAAAAATATTTTTCGATACTATTAACGTTCGTATTTCTTGGTGTGATGGCTTGGGGCGGTTACGCTTTTTACCATCGTTTTTTGAGACCGATGCGTATTGCGATTGTCGCGGAGTATGACAGCGAATGGGTCGGTTATCAGGAAGCGGTCAAGGGAACCAACTTTGCGGTTCATCGTTACAAAAAAGAGGAGATTACTGTTGCGCCGTTTGAAAATTACGATCTTGTCATGTTGCGCGGCATGGGTTGGCAGCCGACCGATGCGGAGTTGGAAAATGTACGAAAAGCCGCCCGGCTTGGTGCTTACATTCAGGTCTCCGCCGCAACCCGCAAATCAACCGAAGAATTGAACAACATTCCGAAAGAAATCGGACAAAAATTCGGGCAATACGTTTCGGCGGGAGGATCGGAAAATCTTGGCAACGGGTTACGTTATCTTGCGCGGGAACTCAAAGGATACAAGGCGGATATTCCTGAACCAAAACAACGTCCGCGTCGCGGGTTCTTTCATTTGGACGGAAAACTTTATGAAACGCTTTCGGAGTTTGACGCTTATTTGGATGCCGCTTATCCCAAGATGCCGAAAGATGCTCCGCGTGTTGTTTTGACGGGGGCGTTCATTAATTTTTACGATGACCTTGAACGCGGCGCGGTTGACTTGATCAACCAACGGCTTGCCGAAAGCGGTTGCCGTGTGTATTCCTTAGCAGGAATGGGCGGACGTCGGCAACTCGAAGAAATTAAACCGGACGCGATTCTTTTTACGCCGATGGGAGGTCTTCTCGGAGCCGATACGGTCGAGTTTTTATCGAAACATAATATTCCTTGTTTTGACATGGTCAATATCATGGAAACGAAGGAAGAGTGGCTGAATCAACCAACGGCGATGTCCGGCGGTTATACGGGACAGGCTCTGGTTTTACCGGAACTGGACGGCGTTATTGAACCGACCGCCATTGCCGCACGGTCAACCAACGAGGATGGACTTTCCGTACGAATGCCGCTCACTTCGCGGATCGAAATGCTCGTCCGGCGTGTCAATCGCTGGCTGACATTGAAACGAAAATCCAATGCCGATAAACGAGTTGTAATTGTGTACTATAAAGCACCGGGACATTCACCGCTCGGAGCCGCCGGAATGGAAACGATTGATTCATTATATAATGTTCTCAAAAGAATGCAGGAGGAAGGTTACGATCTTGGCGGTCGTTTGCCTGCCGATTCCAAAGGTCTTGCCGATTTGATTCAAAAGGAAGGGCGAACGATTGGCGGTTGGGCGCAGGGAACGTGGGAAGAATATTTGCGGGAAGGTGATCCGGTTTATATTCCGGCGGAAGATTACGCCGCATGGCTGCAAAGTGATGTACCGGAACCCAATCGGCAAGCCTTGATTCGTGTGTGGGGCGATATTCCCGGCAAACAAAATACGGTGCAAAAAGACGGCAAGCCGTATCTTATTGTTACAAGAGTCAGGTTGGGCAATATCGCGTTGATGCCGCTTCCCAGTGCTGCGATTATTTCCGGCGAAGCCGCCGACAGTGCCAACACTGAAACAGTTACAACAAACGCAAGTCCGCGAATGGACGGCGGCAACACCGGCGGAGTTTCCGGTACTAATATTACCGTCAAAGAAGGTGAAGGCGTTGTAACAGATGAGATGTCGGCAGTTCACGGAACCGATCAACCGCCGCCTCATTCGTATCTCGGCGCGTATCTTTGGATTCGGCATGGATTCAAGGCGGATGCCATGATTCATTTCGGTACACACGGTTCGATGGAGTTCACCAAAGGGAAGTCGGCGGTTTTGAGCGATTATTGTTGGCCCACTATTTTAACCGGTGACATGCCGCATATTTATCCGTACATTATCAACAACATCGGCGAGGCACTTCTTGCCAAGCGGCGTGCCAGTGCGGTGATGGTTACTCACCTGACGCCGCCGTTCACCAAAGCGGAGCTTTACGGCGACATCAGCCGAATGAGTGACAAAATTCATGATTTTCGTACCGTTGAAGGAGACGCTCTCAAAACGGAATTGATTCAATCTCTTACCGAAATGGTACGAAAAAATGATATGTTCAAAGAAATCGGATACAAAGAGAATCCGCCGGACGATGCTTTATTGTCACCGAAAGATATTGAGCAACTTGATGAGTATCTTGATCATTTGGCGGATGTGAATATTCAGGACGGTTTGCATGTGATGGGTCGTTCGTGGACGGTTCCGCAAATTGTGGATACGGTTACGGCAATGCTGGGTGAACCGGGAACCGAAAAATTGGAAAAAATTCGCGAATCTAATAAACGTTCCGATATTCCCGTTGATAAAACCGAAGGCATGAAATATTTTGTTCAGGGCGTACTGAACGGCAAGATCGTTGACGACACGCCGAAAAAAGAGGAAGAAACACCGGAAACGGATAATAAAAATAAAGAAGAAAAAAATAAAGAAAACAAAAAAGATAAAGAAGAAAAAACGGACGAAAAACCGAAACCTGAAAATGAAAAACCAACGGAGAACGCGCCAACCGCTGTCAGAGCGGTTATTGGTCAACCGTACGGTGCGCAAACGGACGCGATGAAAATTGGTAACAACAAAAACGAAGAAACAAAAAATGATGTGACAAATTCACGAATGTCCGGCGGAATGCCGGAGGGAATGGGGGGAATGTCGGGCGGGATGCCGAGTGGGATGGGCGGAATGATGGGCGGCGGGCAATCACGTTGGGGCGAGATTACCGGTGCACCGAAAAAACGAGAAGAATCTGCTGATCCGTATGTTGCGCTTATTGAAGCGAGTTTATTCCATGCCAACAATTTATTTGATTCAATACCGTTTGAGTTGGAGGGGATTATCAATGCGCTTGGCGGCGGTTACGTTCCGCCGTCATCGGGGGGCGATGTGATTTTCAATCCTGACGCGGCTCCGACCGGGCGCAACATGGCTTCGGTTAATTTGGAACAAACGCCGACACCGGAATCGTACAAAGTCGGCGTTAAATTAACAGAAAAGATCATTGCCGAATTTCGCGCACAAAATCCAGACCGTTGGCCCCGTCGGGTTGCGTGTACCTTTTGGGGTGGCGAATATATTCGGACGCGCGGCGTTGTTCTTGCTCAGGCGTTGTATTTAATGGGTTTGAAGCCGCGTCGTGACAGCCGGAACATTGTATTTGATGTGGAGGTGATTCCGTCGGAGGAATTGGGACGTCCCCGAATTGATATTGTTGCGCAAACATCGGGTCAGTTCCGTGATGCGGCTGTCGGGCGTATTGAGTTGTTGGATAAGGCGGTACGAATGGTTTCGGAATTACCGGAAGAAAAATATCCGAATTATGTCAGGGAAAATTCGTTACAGACCGAAGACGATTTGAAAAAGGAGGGGATTGCTCCTGCTGAAGCGCGGGAATATTCGACGGCGCGGATTTTCGGTTCGCCGGACGGCAGTTACGGTACGGGAATTCAGGGAACGGTTGACCGTGCCGAAGAAGGGTCTGGCGAACGAATTGCCGACCGATATATTCGTAACATGGGCGGAATGTATCGAAGCGGCAAGGTTTGGGGCGTGCCGGTGCGTGGTCTTTTTGAATCACAACTTAAAGGTACGGATATGATGATTCAATCAATGTCCTCGAATACTTGGGGACCGCTGACACTTGATCACGTTTATGAATTTAACACGTTGGCGTTGGCGATTCGTGAAAAGACGGGAACGGATCCGAAAATTTGGTTTAGTGACATGCGGAATCCGACTTCGGCGCGGGCGGTGACGGCGACGCAAGCGATTCGGGAAGAAGCCCGCTCTTCAATTTGGAACCCAAAATACATTGCCGGTTTGCAACGGGAAGGAGCCGGAGCCGCAGCGAGTTTGGTGGAGCCGATGCGAAACATGCGGGGTTGGAATGTTGTACAGCCGTCGTCGATTGACCAATCGCTTTGGGATGAGATGAACGCTGTTTATATTGAGGACAAACACGATTTGAAATTGAAAGAATATTTTGAGGAAAAGAATCCGTACGCACTTCAGGACATGACGGCGGTACTTCTGGATGTGATTCGCAAGGGGATGTGGAAACCGGGTGACGAGGTGGTGAAGAATCTGGCGGAGTTGCATGTTGAGATGGTTGAAAAGCACGGTGCGGGTTGTTCGGGCGACACTTGCGGTGACCGCCAACTTCATGCGCTTATCGGCGATATTTTAGGCGGAACGCCGGCGGCTTACGAAGCGGCACTCGGTCAGGCACTCCAAGCACGCGGCGCACCGCGCCCCGAAGTTCAGGGAATGCAACTCGAAGAGAAAATCGAATTGCTCAAAGAACGAAACAAAGAAATGTTGGCATCCGCACCATTTTTTGTTTCGATGATTATTTTTGGTATGATGGCGATCTTAATCAGCGGATTTTTCCGACGAAAATTCCGCTAACCGTATTCGTAACGGTCTATTTTGTTTTTTAATGTTTCGCACAAAGGCGCAAAGAACACGAAGGTTTTGATTCTAAACGGATCGAATTTCTTTGCGTCTTTGCGTGCAATCCTTAAAAGATAAAATAGACAGTTACAAACGAATCTGTAAAATCTGTAAAATCTGTTGACAAAACTAAAATATCCTCTTTGTGTTCTTCGTGCCTTTGTGCGCAAACTTGAAAAACAAAAAGAGACAATTACACAAAAAATTGAACGGTGAAATACAAAAAAAGTTGTTATTAATTGTTCGAAATTCGCCTGACTTGACCATTCAGATAACATCTTTTTTCTGTATCTCATTCCGAACCAATTGAATAGTGAAAAATGTTTATGAACGATTACTCAAATTTTAACCCAAATTTTACCATGACAAAAATGTACTGCCCAATTTTTTGTACCATTTTATTGACAATCTTTTTTATTTCAACGGTTTGTGCTGAGGTTCCGGTATTGATTCCGACAGAGCCGGGAGTTCGATGGATTACGGATCCGACGATCAAACCAATTGCCGAACCAAAAATGAAATGGGGTGATACCGAACGACAATTCGACAAGAACGGTCAACCGATTCCCTGGGCAAAAGACCCAACTGTTGTTCGATTTAACGGACGTTATTTAATGTACTTTTCGCGCCTGTCCGGTGAGAACGAAAAAAAATCCGGCTGTACCTTTATGATTGGCATTGCCGAGAGTTCCGATCTTATCCATTGGAAAATTGTTTCGGAAATCCCGCCTTTTCAAGCCTGCGATGCCAAAGGTCTCTGCGCTCCTTGCGGTCGAGTCTGGAATAACAAAGTCTATCTTTTTTATCAAAGTTACGGAACCGGAGCCAAAGACGGAATTTGTTTGGCGTGGTCAGATGATGGTATTCATTTCACACCCCATTCAAAGAACCCGATTTTCAAACCGCACGGTAATTGGACAAGTACCCGCGCCATTGATGCGGACGCCTTCATTTTTAAGGGAAAACTGTTTTTGTACGCTTCAACCCGCGATCAGAAAATGGAGTTTCAAAAAACGGTAGTGGCAACCGCCGACCCAGAAGGTTTGAAAGACCCGGAAAACAAATTGGGACCGGATGCTTGGACGCAGGCATTCGATGGAGCCATTCTCGAACCGAAACTCCCTTGGGAAACAAAGTGCATCGAAGCAACAACCGTTTGCCAACGCGGTGATTCACTCATCATGTTTTACGCGGGCGGTTACAATAATGATCCGCAACATATTGGTGTTGCGAAAAGTAATGACGGTATTCACTGGACGCGGCTTTGGAGTGTTCCGTTTATTCCAAACGGTCCGGCGGGACAATGGAATTCATCAGAAAGTGGTCATCCCGGCGTTTTCATTGATGATGATGGACGAACCTATCTTTTTTATCAAGGAAATCCCGATAAAGGACGTTCATGGTTTCTGTCACAAGTGGAACTCGGCTGGAAAAATGAAATACCATTTGTTTTGAATCCGCAACAGAAATAGGATTGCCATTCCATTACGGAGTGAAAAACAAGGTTGACCGTGAAATGAAGATATTGTTCAAAAAAAGGAAAAACTTAACGTTACCTATATTTTATCGGAATATTGGGAATGGGCAAGAGGTTTTTAGAAGTTCCCTAACCCAAGTTACGTAGTCAGATAGTTCTGACGCTTACATTTTCAATGTTGTTGGTCAGAAATTTCTACTACATCGGTTTGCAAATTATTTTTTATTGACTTGTTTTGGGATGTTTAATTGTAACTGTCTATTTTATTTTTTAAGGATTGCGAGCAAAGTAACTAAAACAACTCCGAAGGAGTTGTTTATATCATTTTTTACGGAATTGTTTTTGCATCGTTGCACGCAAACTTGAAAAAACAAAATAGACAGTTACGTTTAATTTTAGACATTGTAATAGGATTTGTTGGAATTCGGTTGGTTGTGTGATGTTCATTTTATTTCTTGTTGTTCAGATTTTTTTTGCCACCAAATGGCGAGGGCTGCTCCGGTGATATTCATAAGCGGGCTGCATATTGCCGAAGCCAAGCCCATCGTGGCGTCTTTGCCTAACTGAATCGCCAATGCGGAAGCAAGACCGCCGTTTTGCATTCCGACTTCAATCGCGATTATTTTCCGTTTATCCTCTGAAAGAACATGATAAAAATGGGAAAAATTGATGGTAATTTCGTCACCTTGCTGTGTAACGATCTGTTTTAATTTTTTGCAACCATTCACGCCCTTTTTGTTTTTCACCACGAAGAATACGAAAAAAAAAGGACACGGTATTGGGATTGTTTAATGTGAATTTTCCTGTATGATACTCAATTGTTCGGCAGAGTGTTTGCCGAATAACTTGTGAATAAACATCGGCGTTTTTTCACAAAAAAACATTGTCCCATTAATTGATTATTAATTAAAAGTATTCAATGACCATGAAAAACATTTTCCGTTTCCTGATTGTTTTGACTATTTTGAGTTCTGTTTTGACGTTGCAGGTTCAAGCCCAGAAACCGACGTTGCCGTCAATGACCGTACCGGATGGTTTGGGTTACAACATCCATTTTACCGACGCCAAACCCGGTGAAATGGAAATGCTTGCCGAATCCGGCGCAACAATTATCCGCATGGATCTTTCCTGGGGCGGAACCGAACGCCAAAAAGGCGTGTATGATTTTTCGGCGTTCGAACGATTGACCGATTCATTGGAAAAGCACAAAATTCGACCGCTTTATATTCTCGATTATTCGAACAAATTTTACGACGGCGGGCTTTCGCCGCACAGCGAAGAAGGCAGGACGGCGTTTGCCAAATGGGCGGCAGCGGCAGCGGTTCATTTTAAGGATCGCGGCATCATCTGGGAAATGTACAACGAGCCAAATATCGGTTTTTGGAAACCAAAACCGGAACCGGAAAAATATATTCTGTTGGCATTGGAAGTTGGCAGGGCAATTCGGGCAGCCGCTCCAAACGAACTTTACATCGGACCGGCAACCTCACAAATTGATCTGCCATTTCTGGAACAATGTTTCAAAGCCGGATTGCTCGAATATTGGGACGCGGTTTCTGTTCACCCTTATCGGCAAACCGCACCCGAAACGGCAATCGCTGAGTATGCCAAGTTACGGTATTTGATCGACAAATACGCTCCGAAAAATAAAAAGATTCCGATTCTTTCGGCGGAATGGGGTTATTCATCGGTTTGGCGGAATTACGATGACGAAATTCAAGGCAAAATGTTACCGCGTCAATGGATGGTGAATCTTGCCGCCGAAGTGCCGATTTCGATTTGGTACGATTGGCACGACGACGGCAAAGACCCAAAAGAACCGGAACATCATTTCGGTACAACAAATCATGAGTACAAAAAAGACGCCAAACCGGTTTACGAACCAAAACCATCTTACATCGCCGCCAAAACATTTAACGAAACATTTCGCGGGTTTTGGCTGAACAAACGAATTTGGACAGGAAATGCGGATGAATATGTGTTTCTGTTCGATAAAGATGGTGAAGTCAAACTTGCCGTTTGGACGATGGCAAAGGAACCCAAGACGATTACGATTCCCTCCGTTTCGGGAAAATTCGGAGCGATTTCGTATCTTGGCAAAAAATTGCCCGATTTTTCCGCCGATAAAAATGGTTTAATATTGACCGTTTCCGATGCTCCGATTTATCTGTCACCGGAAAAACAAGATGGGTTCTGGAAAAATGTTGCAAAATTACAATCTTACCCTCTTGCCGTTTGTGATGCTCCAATCTTGACTCGTTCTTTACAATCGGACAAAGTTGTCAGTATTCCGACAGAACCTAATCGGCTTATTGGTAGTGCTTCCGCTATTCTTTCTGCCAAGGAGACAAGCGAAGCAGTTGAAAATATTCCGATTCGGCAACAGACATTTATTTATGTTATGAATCCAATCAGTGTTAGTTTGCCGATTCCCAAAAAGAATGAATTGGTCGTTGTTGTTTCCAATCCGGGAAACGAAGAACTTTCCGAAGAAAAAATTACGATTAAACAACCTAGCGGGATTGATTTGATTGAAACGACTCGTTCTTTGGAATTAAAACAAAATGAAACGGGAAAGACGTTGATTTTTCCGTTAAAATCAATGCCGAAAGGAGAATACAAATTTTCCGTTTCGGCAAGTTCCTATTCCGATCTTTTTCCGTTGCGGACAATGAAATTGGTTGACGATTTTTCGTCCAAAAATACCGAAACGCTTTCCGCTTCTTGGGGAATTCATCCCGACGGCGACGCCAACGTCGGTTCGGAACAGAAAATCGAAGCGGTTGACGGAGCAGTCAAAATAACGTACAAATTCGACGAAGGTTGGAAGTTTATCCGGTTGGCTCCGAAGGGCGAAATTGCCAAGATCGAAGGCAAACCGAAAGCGTTGGGAATTCGGATTGACGGTGACGGCTCCGGCAGTGACGGTTCCGGCAGTGACGGTTCCGGCAATGACGGTTCCGGCAATGACGGTTCCGGTAATAGCGTGAATATCCGTTACGTTGATAGCAAAGGGCAAACGTTTCAGGTTCACGGCGGACGTTTGAAAGATGCGGCATCGTATTATTTTGAATTTGCGCTGGACGGCTCGAACGCGTCGCATTGGGGCGGACCGAACGACGGAAAAATAACCTATCCGATCCGGTTCGATTCAATTATCATCGACGGAACTCGCAAAGCCTGTGGTCCTTATTCCGTGTTGGTTTCCTCACCGGTTTTGATTTACGAATAATCAATTATTGAAACCGTTTGATTTGTTTTTCAATTTTGCGCGCAAAGACGCAAAGAAATTCGTAATTGTCTATTTTGTTTTTTAATGTTTGCGCACAAAGGCACGAAGAACACAAAGAGGATATTTTAGTTTTGTCAACAGATTTTACAGATTTAACAGATTCGTTTGTTTTTTATAAAAATCTGTTCAATCTGCATAATCTGTTGACAATAATGGAACAAATCTATTTATTTTCGTTGCGAATAAAGACATAAAAGGCGCAAAGAAAATCGATCCGTTTAGAATCAAAACCTTCGTGTTCTTTGCGCCATTGTGCGAAACATTAAAAAACAAAAGAGACAGTTACGTTTTTTACCGGAACACCAGCATTTGAATGGGAACGAGAAGATTCAGGATCATAATTAACGGTACAAAATAGCGTTCCGGCACCCATTTGAAAATCTGACGCCCGATTAAAACTCCAACCAATAAACCCGGCAAAACAACAAGATCAAATAACAATGTTTCTCTTGTAAGCGTGTTGACGCCCGGCACAAGCCCGCCGATTAACGGCAGTTTTGAGAGGTTCACAATGCAAAAGAAAACAGCCCAAGTCCCCATGAAATCTTTTTTTCTCCATGTTTTGAGCCGAAAGATAAACACTCATCACCGGTCCGGCAGCGTTACCGGTTTGTGTTGTGAAACCGGAAAGAAGCCCCATTGTCCACGCAAACAACCGTGATTTCGGAAACGTATTCCATTGGAACCGACGGCGGATTTCCTCGAATAGAATCATAACAAGAACCAAAATGCCAAGAAAAATCTTGAATGAGGCGTTGTCGATGATCCATAAAAACGCCGTGCCAAGCAAAAGACCAAGAAAAACCGATGGCAACAGCAAACGAATCCGTTGCCAATCGGCGGAGTGCCGGTAATATCGTACAGCAAACAAATCACCAACCACAAGAAGCGGCACAACCGCTCCGGTTGAAAGTTTTTCCATTCCGGGAAAAGCAAGCGTCATCATCAGCACTCCGGGAAGACTGCTTCCCGGAACACCGGTCTTCGACATACCAAAAAATAACGCCGAAAGAAGACCAAAAATAATTGATTTGTTGGAAAAATCCATGAAATAATATCGAGAGAATAAGAAAAACGATTACTCCGATTTGTTTTGATAAAATCATCTCCCCATTGTCAATTGTCTATTTTCAATTACTTAAAAGTGTTGTCATTATCATTTTGTCGTTGGAAATGGAGGCAGTGTGACAAACACGAAACGAATTTTCGTCTCTTACATCAACAATACAGTCTGAAAGTGTACCCTGTTCAAACCTATTTGCAAGACTCCCTTAGCAGTAGTCAGTAGCCAGTAGTCAGTTGACCACAAGTCATCAACACATTCACATTGACGCTAACGTGGCTTGTATGGTATAACAAGGTCAATCCCAATTGGAATTGGAATTGGTATAAACCTTAAATTCCGTCTTTTTAACGGCAATTTCTTTTTTCTTTGTTGAAAAGCGGATTTTCCTTTTGGAGGAACACGCTGTTTAGACGTAATAATACAGATAAGTGCGTTTGTATTAAAAAAGAAGAAAACGAATAAAGTAAAAAGGGGAGAGGAACGATTTATGTACGGGTTTTTGATGCAATATCGTATTCTGATTTCAATTTTTGCTGTTTTTTTGG
>JAISQH010000554.1 GCA_031274385.1 Planctomycetaceae bacterium
CATTCGCATATCCTCCGAACTTGATTACGCTTTAGAAAAAAACCAGCAAAACACAAAAATTTTAACCAATCTCCGGTTTTTAGCAATACCCCAACCGGCGTTGTCTGGTTGTTTTCGGCAAAACCCGAAACAAAACATCTCACTCAAGAATCAGAGAATCATTCTTCATTCTCCGGCAATACTTCAGCAGTTGCCGCCAACTCTTGTTCGGATAAAAGAGTTCGCCGGTGTTCTTCGTCTTCAAATTGACGCATCAGCAGCATTTTTGAGAAAAATAACCACTCAAGAAAAATGTCTCCAACCACTGACAAAAAACTCCCCGCCGCTCCACAACAGAATAACATCAAAATCCGGTTGAAAAGATAACGATTGCTAATACTGTTCAACCAAATCCAGCAAGTATCAGAGGTTATGAAAAAAATACCGCAAAATAATCCACTCCAAAAACCAGTACATTGAGCACAAGAAAGAAGACCCAATAAAAATTCGGTAAACGTAAAACCAGACGGAAGCCCCTTTTTCTCACGCCGAATCCGAATCCGTTCCGCCCCATCAGCAAGAAAATTGCGAAAAGGTTGAAACAACGTTCCACGAACCAAAATAAGCGTCATCCCAACCGATGCCAACGCAAAAAGAAGAAAATCAACCATATAATAAAATGTTCTCTAAAATTATTTTGCAAAATTATTTCGCCAAACAGCTTTCCAGTCAACCGAACAACAAAAAACAATTACGCAAAACAATTACGCAAAACAATTACGTAAAACAATACGTTTTCAATGTTCAAAATAGTCCGGGAACTGATGACCTAATCATACCGCCAGAGTAAATAGGATAGGATCGCAGATTGCTCGGTTCGGTTGGTTCATTTTGTCCAACTCGGTCCGCCATAAGTTGTTCCGCTCGATTTGGCAGTTGCTGACGACGAAGTCGAACCTGTTGAAGCAACAGTACCAGCCCAACTCGTTGTGCCGGAGGTGGTGTTGCATCGCGGGCAATAACCCGAAGACGTAACACCCGAAGCCGTATAAAATGAACCGTTCGACTGACTCGCCGAATTTTTTTGCGAAGTCAAAGTTTTACCGCAAGTTTCGCAAACATAGGAATCACTGCCAATACGACCGCCATAACTGGCGTAAACACCGGCAGTAACAGAAGTTGCTTTACCACAAACCGAACAGTAAGTGCTGTTGTTCAGACCGGAAAGAACTGAACTGCGCGTAATTGTTGCTGATGATATAGCCATTGTTTCGCTCCTTCTCTATCTTTATAATCTCGATCTTGGAACAAGGAATCATTCCTAACCATTAATTCGTTTATCGTATTTGTGCGTCCGAAAAACCAATACGGACTTTTCAATTTCGTCTTGTATCGGATTTTCGTGTATCACCGGTTATATCGATTCGTTTGGTTATATTGGTCAGTCCAGCCCAACAAATGATTACGGTCTATTATAAGTGGAGAGTTGATAGTGGAGAGTGGAGAGTTCGCAAGCGTAATTCGTTATCAAACGGCTTGACTCCGCTTGCGTCCCCCAACACGAAAACAAGAAACACGAGAGGGATTTTTCCTGATGATTTCATTTGTCTTGTGCATTTTATTCTCTTCATACAATCGGTCTCATCTTAAACTTTGGCGTTTTCCTGAAATGTCAGTGGAAAGTATAGACTTTGGATGCCATTTAGAATAAAATTGATAGAGGTGGTTTTAATGTAAAGTTTGTTGGTTCTTTACCGTTTGGAATAGAGTCATAACACCAAAAAATTCAGAGCAATGCCCAATTGTAATGAATTGTAAAATAATAAGTCATTCGCTATTGACATTCAAAATCAATCTATTACGCTTATTGACCTACGCTAAAGGCGTATCAGTTTAGCCGGAATTCGGGTTTAATCCCTTTACCACCGGCGGTAAATGATAAAACGAATGTTTTATTTATTTACTGGCACTAAATAACTTCAAATCAAACTTTTTTCACAATCTTTGGTTAATCCCCGATAGGCGATTTATTAAAAAAATTAATTAAAAAATTTTATTAAAATTTATTAAAATTTATTAAAACGATGTTCAAACTCGGAATTATTGGTGCAGGCAAACTCGGTTCGTTTCATGCAGATAAAGCAGCCTCGCACAAGGATGTTGAACTCGTCGGTGTTGCCGATCCTTCAGAATCGGCACGCAAAAGCCTTGCCGAAAAATATCACATTCGGGAATACTCCACTGCGGAAGAACTCATCCCATTTGTTGACGCTGTCGTCATTGCCTCGCCAACCTCATTGCATTATCAACTCGGTGAACTCTGTTTGCGAAAAGGGCGGCATGTTCTCATGGAAAAACCAATCTGTTCTTCTTGGAACGATGCCCGAAAATTAGTTGAAACCGCCCAAGAAGTTGGAGTTGTATTTCAAGTTGGTCATGTCGAAGAATTTAATCCGGCTTGGTTGGTCGCTCAGGAAGGGGGGCAGTTTCAGGAGGTAAAAAATGGCAGTCCGGTCTTGATTAACGCCGTAAGAACCGGCGGATACACGTTTCGAATTACCGATGTCGGAACCGTGTTGGATATGATGATTCATGACATTGATCTTGTTTTGTCCCTGATTCCTTCGCGGGTATTTTTCGCCGATGCCACAGGATTCAACCTACTTGGCGGACAACACGAAGATATTGCCGATGCCCAAATTCGATTTGAAAACGGAACCATTGCTCATTTTTACTCCTCACGAGTTGCTCCCAACGCAGTTCGGGAAATGCGTATCACCTCGGCGTCCTGTTCGACAACAATTGACTTTGCCGCACGAACCGTCAAAAAATATCAGCCCGATGAACAAGTTTTACAAGGACTTTTTAGCCCGAAACATGTTTCTCCCGATACAGTAACAAGTCTTGCTTCGTGTTTTATGAAGGAACACTTCCAAACAAATGAAATGACAAGTGATACGGTTCCTGCTTTGGCTGCGGTTGATGCTTTGGCAAAAGAAATGGACGATTTTGCGGAGTCCATTCAAACCGGTCGGCAACCGCGTGTGTCCGGTAATCGGGCATTGGCTGCGGTTGCGGTTGCAGAAACAATCATCGAATCAATCCGTCAAAAAGCACCAATCCGTTTCGACCCGCAAAAAATCCTGTGACCCGCCAAGCGGTATTGACGTGAATTACCGTGAATCGTCAACCGCCGCCGCCGACTCGATTTCGGCAGCCAACCCCTTGTCAAGTCTTATGAATAATTGAAAATATGGAAGCGTTAAGAAAATGCCTTGTACAACAAAATTTGTTGATCCTGTCCCCCAATTTCACCACTTTTTTTAACAACACAACTACGAATTATGGTAAAACAATTAGTTAAAAACTCAACCAAAAACTTTGGAATTATTGGTTGCGGCATGATTGCCGGTTTTCACGCGAAGGCGATTGAAGCTGCCGGCGGTGCGCTGGTTGCCTGTTACGATAGGGTGCCTCAATCGGCTGACCGTTTAGCGTCACAATATCCCGGTTGTAAATCCTATCATGGTTTCAAGGAATTTCTCGCCGATGACCGCATTGACATCGTGACAATCGGAACACCAAGCGGAGCCCATATTGAACCGGCTTTGGCAGCGGCGGAAGCCGGTAAACATCTCATTGTTGAAAAACCGCTCGAAATTACGCTGGAACGTTGCGACCGGATTATTGCAGCGTGTCAAAAGTCAAACGTCAAACTTGCCACCGTCTTTCACAGCCGGTTTCATGATTCATCCCTGAAAATCAAAGCGGCGGTTCAATCCGGTCGTTTTGGACGTTTAACGATTGGCGATGCCATTGTCAAATGGTACAGAACTCAGGAATATTATGACAGCGGCGCCTGGAGAGGAACTTGGGAACTTGACGGCGGCGGCGCATTGATGAATCAGGCGATTCATACCATTGATCTTTTAACCTGGCTCATGGGACCGGTCGCCGAAATCACGGCTCACTCCGCACTGTTAGCCCACGAACGGATCGAAGTGGAAGATGTTGCTGTTGCGACATTGAAATTCGCAAACGGAGCGTTGGGAACAATCGTCGGAGCAACCGCATCGTATCCCGGTTATCTGAAACGTGTTGAAATCAGCGGATCAAAAGGTTCGGCTGTTTTGGAAGAAGAAGATATTGTCAAATGGGATTTTGCCGTTTCTGTACCGGAAGACGCGGAAATTCGCGAGGCAATGACTTGCCGTCAATCCGGCGGCGGCGGAGCAGCGGATCCGTCCGCAATTAATTTCGCCGGTCACGCCAAACTGTTTGCCAATATGATTGCCGCGATTGACGGCAAAGAGGAATTGGTTGTTGACGGCAACGAAGGACGCCGAAGCGTTGAAATCATTCTCGGAATTTACAAAGCCGCCGAATCAGGTTTGACCGTCAAGTTACCGCTCGAAAAAGACCCGGAACTCACCCGAAAATCAGACCAAAATAAAACAGCACAAAAATAATTAAAAAACAGAATCTCAAAAACGTCACAAAATAAATTTGAAAACGGAATGGATTTTGTGGTTTGTGATTTGTGATTTGTGTTTTGTGTTTTGTGTTTTGTGGTTTGTGTTTTGTGGTTTGTGTTGTAACGTCGTGGTGAAAAATTCAAGAATTGATTACCGTTTTTGTTTTTCCTTGAAGCCTGTCAGATGATGTTGGCTTAACCTTTTCAGCCAGTTTTTCACGAGTTAACCGGCGATAAACATCGGAAATTTCAATGAGTAATAATAGTAATAGTAATAATAATAATAGTATAACATCGACTTGTTCTTTCCTGTCTCAGATTCCTTCCCGTTCGTACCCCGCCCCAATACCGTGTATCCGTTGCGTCATTTTTTGTGGTAATATCATAACTTGTTGCGATATTATTCCTTTGACGACCGGAAATATTAATTGGAAAATAAAATCGTAATATTACATCCCACCTCCACCTCATTCCCACCTGACCTTATATGAAAAAGAAAATATTAATAGTCGATGATGATCGAGAGATTATTGAATCTATTCGGATTGCATTGGAAACAGCCGGATATGATGTTGTTGTTTCTTTTGACGGTGATCAAGGATTGATAATGGTCAATAAAGAAAGACCTGATTTAATTATCCTCGATATTATGATGCCTAAACGAAGCGGGTTTCTTGTTCTCGAAACTCTGCGTCAGACCCCTTTCTATCCGACCCGTATCATTATGATTACGGCAAATGAAGGAGAGCGGCATAAGGCTTATGCTGAAAGTTTAGGCGTTGACGGATATATTTGTAAGCCGTTTCCGATTGACGTCCTTTTGGATCTCGTTAAACAAACCTTGTAATACCAAGTTCTCTCATTTGTTATACCACACAAGTCGTGTTAGCGACGGGGGCTTGCCCCCGACGAAATGATTGATTCTTTTTTTACGCTTGCGTCCGCAATCAATATTAAGGGGTAAGCCCTTGACGATGATTAATATTCGTCGGGGGCTTGCCCTTGTTATACCACACAAGTTTGCCGCGAAGCGGCGACGGACTGGAACGCGGGCGTCCCGCTGCACTAAGTGCGTTAGAACGGATGTTCCGTTTTGAGTTCGATCATTTCAAATTCACCCACCCTTCCATCTTCAATCTTTGTAATTTATAGTTACAATATTTTGGCGACGTCTCAACTTTTGCATGCTATAAAACATATTACGGGCGCATAATATTTCGCAAAATATATAAAAGTAAGAAAAAATAAAAAATATTAATGGGTGCACTTTTTCG
>JAISQH010000650.1 GCA_031274385.1 Planctomycetaceae bacterium
GTGATAGAAAACTTCCTTGAGTAAAATAATGAATACCATCAAAAAAAGAACAAGTTAAAACTAACCTTGAATTTCTTTGCGTCTTTGCGCGCAAGCCTTAAAACAAAAGAGACAGTTACAAAATAAGGGACATTTTTATTCCATCCCGTGCTACTAAGGGTACTTTGGAAAAGAAGGGTTTTGAGAAACATTCTCAATTGTCGTTGCAAATAACAATGTCTTAAAATAGACAGTTACAACAAGGTTTGCCCTATACCTTGCCGGAAACTCTAAAAATGGAACAGATAAGTTTTATTTTGTTTTAACGGGATCGGCTGGTCGGTTGGGCCATTTTTTGGGTTCTGCTTCCATTCGTTTGAGAATTTCTTCGATACCGCGTTGGAGTTGCGGGTCGTTTCCTTCGAGCATTGATTTCGGGTCGTTTTCAACTTCAATGTCCGGCTCAACTCCTTTGCCTTCAATAATCCAATTGCCGTTTTCGTCATTCGTGCCGCGAAGCGGAACAAAAACCATGCCGCCGTCAAGAAGTTGACCACGCGGCGAAATGCCAACCACACCGCCCCAACTCCGTTTGCCAATCAATAAACCAAGACCCGCCTTGCGAAAATAATGAGGGAAAATATCGCCGTCACTCGCCGATGTTTCGTTAATCAGGCAGACCTGATGACCAAACCGGGCGTTGCCCGGATACGCACCCGGTGAAATACTGGTACCACCAAACCGGGTTCCGAGAAGTTGTTGGTTCAACCGCATGATAATCCATTGCGAAATGTTGCCGCCGCCGTTGCTGCGTACATCAATCACAAGACCTTCCTTGCGAATCTGCGGATAATACCATTTCAAAAATTCATAAGAACCGGCTGCCCCCATGTCAGGAATATGCAAATAACCCACTCGACCATTCGTCATCTTGGCAACCTTCTCCCGATTTTCCAGAACAAAATTGAGATATTGTAACCCCTGCTCGCTTGTAACAGGAACATACGTTGTTTTCCGTGCGCCTTGGAGTGACGGTTTGGTGTTGAGCGTCAACGTAACCGGATCACTCCGGTGTTGCAATAATCGGTACGGATTTTCTTCGCCGGTCAGTTCTATTCCGTCAATTTGTAAAACATAATCTCCGACCTTGGCGTTCACACCGATTTCAGTTAACGGCGAACGATATTTCGATTCCTCATTTTCGCCACGAAAAATCGTTGCGATTTTGTAACGGTTTGATTTTGTGTCAAGTTCAAACCGGCAACCCGGCAACCCGACAACCGGACGGCTCGGTTGAATAAAGTCGCCGCCCTGAATATAAGCGTGTCCGACATTCAACTCGGCAACCATTTCACTGAGAACATAATTCAAATCGCTTCGGTGAGCAACATGCGGAAGGAGTTCACGATATTGTCGTCCCAACGCGTCCCAATCATAACCGTGCATATTTTTGACATAAAAATAGTCACGGAATTTTCGCCACGTTTCCTCGAATATCTCCGCCCATTCCTCAGCAGGAATACGGTCAACAAATAATTTACCGGTGTTCAGATCGGTTATTTTCGCGGATAATTTCGGTTCACAAACCTTCAACATTTTTCCCGAACGAAAAACAATCTTCGAAAAATCCGGCGCCATCGAATAACCGTCAACATCGCCGATGAAGAGCGATTCTTTGCGTTCCTTGAGATCGTAAATCATAAGACGCGGTTTTCGTTCCGAATCGCGTCCGTAAAAGGAAGCATCTTTTTTAAGATAGTACAAAAACTGACCGCTTGCAGAAAGATCGTCAAGATTATCAGACGAAACAGGAACCCGAACCACACGTTCGGCAAGTCCCTCCCAATCAATTTTCGTCAGTTTAGGAACAGAAGGTTTCGGTACAAGTTTCTCCGCATCACCGCTTGTTCCGGCGTCGGATGTTTCGGCAAGCGGTTTTGGTGTTGCTGCGGGCGGCGAATTCGTTTGGTTCGTTTGATTAATGGGTGTTGTTTCGTCGTCGAATTGAGGAGCAAACGGATTCAAAACATTTTTTCGTAACGCCAACGCAAAAATTCCCATGTCGCGGTTGCCGGCAAAATTCCATTCCACCGAACTATGTTGCGGCGCAAATTCACGCCGTGACAGAAAATAAAGGTAACTTCCCGCCGGATCCCAAACGGGTTCCTGTACATCAAACATCGGATCGGTAATCGGTCGGGATTTTTTTGTTGCCAATTCGTAGAGATGGAGTTGCCCGAAACCTTGCGGATCAAACAAAATATAAGCGAGATAACCGCCGCAAGGTGACCAACGCCCAACCGGCGTTCCGCCATGCAACGCCGTAACAACTTCAACCGGAATACCTTGCTTGAAATGCTCATTACCCTGAATCGCAACAATCCAGAGTTTGGCGTTACAATCACTGACCGAAAGATAACGCCCGCAAGGAGAAATCCGTAAATTATCGAGTTGACCTTTGAACGTATTTGTTAATTGTAACGGCGTTTTTGTTCCTTTAATTTCCTGAAGATAAAGTTGATCTTCACCGGTTTTGTCGGAAAGGTACACAATTGTTTTACCGTTGTACGACCACACCGGACAGCGTTCGTGGGCGTTGCTCGATTGGGTGTAATTCCGAACATAGCCCTTGTCAACCGGAATCGTAAAAAGATCACCGCGTGCAGTCACCGCAACCCGTTTCCCGCCGGGAGCAACGGCAAAAGATTCGAGATTTCCGCCGACATTGGTTCGGGCGGGACGCATGGCAAGACCGTCATGAGGAACACGAACCTTGATTTTCGTAAATCGTTCCGTATCCTGTGAAGCCTTCGTATGATAAACAACCAGTTCGCCGCCAAGTTCATAAACGATTTGACCATCCTTGTCGCCGGAAGCCCAACGAATATCCCATTGGCGTTCGTCGGTACATTGGACGATTTTATCTGTTGTGGTGTCGTATTCAAAAATGTTCATTGTACCGGTTCGGTCTGACGTGAAATAAATTTTGTCGTCAATCCAGATCGGTTCCCGTTCTGTTCGCGGATGTTGATCAAGCCGTTTCGATTCTTTGGTTTCCAGATCGAAAACGGTCAGATATTGCGCCCAACCGCCTTCGTAACGCTTCCAAGACCGGAAATCACGGAACAACGGTGAATAAACGATTTTTTTACCGTCCGGCGAAAAATCACCGGCTCCGGCTGTTGGCATTCCGACTTTTTTCGGCAATCCGCCTTGAATCGGAACCGTATAGAGTGTACCGAGTTCCGTCACAGAGTTAGAATCCCGGAGCGAGCGAAACAGGATATTTTTACCGTCCGGTGTCCAGCCATAAACGATGTTGTCGTAACCGCGACGCG
>JAISQH010000007.1 GCA_031274385.1 Planctomycetaceae bacterium
CCGTGCTGCGCTCCGCTTGCACGGGGTTATCCAAATGAAACTCCTTCGGAGTTGTTTTTAATTCAATACCAAAACAATTGACTAAAATATCAATCATTAAAAACAAAATAGACAGTTACGTGCTGTTTTTTCGGATCAATTGACTTTTCTTTGAGCCGTGCTAAACTACTTAATAGCGTGAGGTTCGGAATCAATCCGATCAATAACCGATTATTGAGGCGTTTTGCCGACCGGATCAAACCGGATGCAACATCTATATCATGGATCCGCAAGAGATCAAAGAAAAATTCCAGCAACTTTGGGATGACTACCATTCAAATCGAATTGACTGGAAAACCTTTGAACAACAACTCTTTGAGTTGAAAACCTTACGCTTGGATACTTTCTCTTCCGCCGAACACGACGGAAGCCTTACTAATTCTTTTCAAACCGTTCAAACGGCTCAGATTCCACAACCGCGGTCTTCTGGAACGGCAATCTCCAAAAGCGGACGATTTCAACTTCAACCACTAACTGAAACTTCTTTGCCCCTAAACCCGGATGCAAAATTAACCGGTCAGGAAACGTCCAACCTTCCGTTCTTCCCAACCACTCAGAATCATCAGCGGAAAAATGCCGCTAATCCTCATTCGACATTCGCTTCGGACGCCGATTCGCCGTCACGGATTTTTCGTTCGACAGGACCGCTGCAAGTTTCACGCCGGACTTATCGGCTCGATGCCGGAACCCGACTAGGTAAAGATTACACACTGCAACATGTTCTCGGAATAGGACAATGCGGCGAAACATGGTTGGCTGAAGAAAACTCAACAGGTAATTCGGTCGTTCTAAAACTCATTCCGCCGCCAATTCAAAAAGACGAAAAAGCACTCGACCTTGTCTCCGATTCGTTTCGACGCGCTTCAAAATTAAAATATCCGGGAATTTGTCCGGTTTTTCGGTTGACTCAAGATGAAATTCTCGGCAGTTTTCTGGTTGCCGCATTCGCGGACGCGTTGCCTTTGAATGAATATTACAAACGGTATTGTCAACTATGTCAGGAGTTGCCGTTCACGGTTGCCGTTCAGTTGTTGGTTCCGGTCAGTCAGGCACTCGATTTTGCCCACCGAAAAAAAATCGTACACCGAATGTTAAAACCGCAAAATATTTTGGTCGGAAAACATTGTGGTGTTGTCATTACGGATTTTGAGTTCACGGAAACGGTTCGCAAGGAATTGCTGCGGTTTGGTGTGGAAACCGCCGCCGCCACAACCGCCGCATGGAAAGCACCGGAAGTTTGGACAGAACAAAATGAAAGTCCTTATTCCGATCAGTTCGCTCTCGGTGTCTTAGCCTGCCAACTCATCACCGGTTCGTTACCGTTTCACGGAAAAAATGAGCAAGAACTTCGTGAAAAAATTCTTCATGCCGAACCGGTTTTTGAGGAATCACTGCCGGAAGAAACCCGCCTCACGTTGCAAAAGGCGTTGTCCAAAAATCCGCAAGACCGGTTTTCAAACTGCTTTGATTTCGTGAAAGAATTAAGCACCTCGCCGAGATTCAATCCGATGGAACAAACGTCGGGATTTTGGCCCTTCACGGAAAAAGAAACAATCCTTGATCTGCCGGATACCTTCCAACAACAGACTCAGACTTTTCCTTATGTCAAAAAGCCGAAAGGATATTCAGGGATTTCGTTTTTTCCGTTTGATTCTATTTCTTCCCGCTTTTCCCGCGTTGGTCTGATTGCAACCCTCTTGGCAATCGCCGCACTAATTATAATTACCGGAATCGTCCTTTGGCAATTCGTCGGCTCGTCTTCTCCGAAAAACACGCCCTCAGAAACACAAAATGTTGATTCGGCGGAAAAAAATAAAGGTTCCGGTGCTTCGACCGGCAATGTTGCTCCAAAGGCGAATGCGCCGATTTCACCTGACGAATTGAATCGGTTGGTTCGGTTGGCAGCAGAAGAAAATATCGATGCCCGACGCCAATTGGGGGAAATTTATTTTTACGGCAATGGCGTTAAACCGGATTATCAGAAAGCGATAGAATATTTTCTGTTGTCGGCTCAACAGGGAGATATTGTTTCGTTGTACCACATTGGGCGTTGTTATGAATTGGGGCTTGGCGGTTTGCCGCACGATACAACCCAAGCAATTTCAATCTATAAACAAGCCAAAAATTATAAGCCCGCTGCTGCGGCATTAAAGCGGCTGAATGTAGTGGAATGAATAATGAATAATGAATAATGAATCAATGAATCAAAATTCTCTCGGCAACATCCCAATCAATGATTACAACAATCCATCAATATCTTGATCTTTATCCGGTTGATCCGAAGAGTGAAAAGGTCATTGTGGGGACGATTCATCCTCATGACACGGCAAATTTCAAAATTCCGTTTTTTTACGGCAGCAAATTGAGTTTATGGGAATTGCTTCAACGGGCATCCGGCGGCGAGATCGGTCAACCCATTACGCTTCAGGGCGTGTTGCGATTTCTTCGCCGTCACAAAATTGCGGTCAGTGATACGGTTCGGGAATGTCGCCGGACATCGACTGCGTGGGCGGACAGCGATCTGATCCCGACACGGCTCAATACCGAATTGCTTCATCAGATACGAAACAGCAAAATACGGGAAGTTCTTTTTATGAGCGGGTTCGGCAAAACGAACGCTTTCAAACTGTTTTATGTGGACATGCTGGGTCGGAAAATCACTTCGGACATCCGGCACCAACGGGAAGTTCAACTGGAACCGGATGTTTTCGGACGGTCTGTCAAGTTAAGTGTTCTTTACTCGCCGTCCGGTGCCGCCAACATTGCGTTAGCCCAATCCGCAATTTATCGGCAAAATCAATCAAAATACGCCCATTCCGCAACTCCGCTTTATGATTTCAAAGTCGATTATTACCGCGAAAAATTTGAATTAAGTGTCCGAAAATGAAGAAACCGCACAACGATTTAATCGTTACGCATACAATCGGGAACCGATTCGTACCAAAGTGGCGCCTTCTTCAATGGCAATTTCAAAATCGTTACTCATTCCCATTGACAGGGTTTCAAGTTTGACATTGGGAGGAGTTCCGTGTTGACGAAGCGATTCGGCAAGTTGACGAACCGCCGCAAATTCGCGGCGTGTTTCGTGTTCATCCGATTCGAGACCGGACATGCACATAAAACCGTCAATCACAATACTTTTCAATTTGCCCAATTGTTCCAGCGTTTCAGGAATCTCTTGCGGCGCGAATCCGTGTTTTTCCGCGTCGCCGGAAATCGCCACCTCAAGAAGACAATGAACCGGTTCCGCGATTTTCGGTAACAAATGATTCTCGTTACCGTTTTCTTCCTGAACAATTCGATGAATTGCTTCCGCTAACCGGATTGAATCCAGTGAGTGAATCAGATTTGTAACAGCAATAATTTTGCGGATTTTGTTGCGCTGGAGGGAACCGATCAAATGCCAACGAATCGGATAAGACGCATAAAATTCCGCTTTTTCCTGAAGTAATTGCGGTCTTGCTTCACCAAGATCAACACAGCCGGCAGCAACAAGGGCTTCAATCATTCCGTCACCGGTTGCCGCGTATTTACTAACCGCAACAAGATCAATATCGCAACCGTTACGCCCGCTTTTTTGTGCGGCAATATTGATTCGATCCCGTGTTTCACGGACATTCGCCGCAATTCTATCCAAAAATGATTTCTCCATCGGATATTTTCCTTCAAGACGGACATCTTACTTTTGACTTTCACTCTTTCACCACGAAGGCACAACGCATTTTTTGAAATGAAAAAATATTGTACTATGTTCCATTCTCAAGTCAAGGCAAGACAATGCTAAAACAGTTGAAAGAGTAACAGTTTCTTTTGTTTTTTAAGGATTGCGCGCAAAGACGCAAAGAAAATGGAAATCAACCATGAATTTCTCTGCCTCTCTGCGTCTTTGCGCGCAATCTTGAAAAGTCGGTCTCTTCCTGTTATACTGCGTAGATAAAAAATTTAGGGTTTGTCAATTTTTCAAGATTTGGATTCTATTAGATAATAAACAGATTTCATGTTTAAGAGAATTTTAATAGCCAATCGTGGCGAGATTGCGCTTCGGATTATTCGTGCTTGTCGGGAGATGGGGATTGAGACGGTTGCGGTATTTAGCGAGGCGGATCGCGGAGCGGCGTATCTTGACTTGGCTGATGAAGCGATTTGTATTGGACCGCCGCGTTCGGCGGAATCCTATCTCAAAATTGACCGGATTATCAGTGCCTGCGAAGTCGGCGGCGCGGAAGCGGTTCACCCCGGTTTCGGATTTCTTTCGGAAAACGCCCATTTCGCCGATGTTTGCCGGAGTTGCAATTACGAATTTATCGGACCAACTTCCGAAGCAATGGCGTTGGTCGGTGACAAAAATTCTGCGAGGGAAATAGCGCAAAATGTTGGAGTGCCGTGTGTTCCGGGTTCCGATGGTTTGATTGAATCGGACAATGCGGCGTTGAAATTTGCCAATAAAGTTGGTTTTCCGGTTTTGATTAAGGCGACGGCGGGCGGCGGCGGGCGCGGAATGCGGGTGGCGAAGGATGCTGAGCAACTCAAAACGGCAATTCAACAGGCGGTTCTGGAAGCTCAGGCGGCGTTTGGCAATGGCGGAGTGTAC
>JAISQH010000030.1 GCA_031274385.1 Planctomycetaceae bacterium
ATATTTTTCTTGGGCAATTTGAGACGAGATTGAATGGTTCCATCGGAAAGAATAAAAAAATCTTCGGTGTAGGATTCATCGGCAATACGAATCACATTTTCTGCCATGAAATGAAGTACCGGATATTTGGGAATGATTCGATGAGTTCGTTTGAGCGGATTGGAACCGTTCATGCTTCGGGCTAAGGCAACGGCTCCTAAAGCAACGGCGTTATCACCGAGTGAGGAGACAAGAATCCGGCGTTTGCCGGAAGCCGAAGGAAGTTGATCATTTGCAACAACAGCATCAATAATCGGCATCATCATTTTCTGACAAGCCTCAATCACCCCGCCGCCAAGCACAATCACCTCAGGATCAATCAAATGCCGAACTGTCAAACAGGCGTATCCGATCACTTGAGCAGCATAACGAACAATTTCCGTAACAACTTTATCGTTTGCTTTGAGAGCTTTGGCAATGGCTCCGCTTTTGATAATGTTAAGTGTTCCGCCGTTTAATTCTGTAATCACAGATTTTGCGCCGTGTTCAACGGCTTCGCGGATGAATCGTTCCATTGCGGTGCGGCTGGCAAAGGTTTCAAAGCAGCCGTAATTACCGCAACCGCAACGAGGTAATTCCGATGAACCTTCTTGCGGATGTTTTGTTCTGCGTTTGTGTTTCACGGCGGCGATGCTGCTGTGCCAATTTTCAAACGGTAATTGAGAAATAATGTGACCGATTTCACCCGCAGCCTGACCGGCACCGCTTAGCACACGGTTTTCCATGACAATACCGGCACCGATACCGGTTCCGACAAAGATTCCGACACAAGAAGAAGAGTTGCGTCCGCTTCCGAGCCAACATTCGCCAAGAGTTCCAAGATTACAATCGTTCCCGATGACAACCGGTACTTCGAGCCGATCTTTCATAATTTGACCGAGTTCGACACCGGAAAGATTCATGTTGGGTGTTACGACAACCAATCCGGTCTCCTGTTGAACAATACCGGGAACAGCAATACCAATTCCGGCAATCTCTTTAAGAGCTTGGTTCTGTTCCTGAAGCAGAAGACGGATGGAATCTTCGATGGTATTCAGTGTGATTTCAACGGAACCGCCACAGCCGGAACCGCCAGCGGATGTGTCGCGCGGCGTTTCGCAACGATAATTGGCAAGCACGGAACCGGATTCGGTAATCAAAGACGCCTGAATCTTTGTGCCGCCAACATCAACTCCAACATAATACTTTTTTTGAGATAATAATTTTTTCATGAACTCATTTTAACTTGAAACCCAACCAGATGCAATCCTCGTAAAAATTTTTGAAATTGATTAAAACTGCCCTTTCCTATTTTACGCGAGAGTATTTTTCAGTAAATCGAGTCGTTTTCGAATTTTTTTTGGTAGGAGTTTGGGAGCGACAAGGGCGTTAATTTTATTTGCAAGTATTTCGTAGCGCAAGAAGTTACGGCGATCTTCGTGTGAGGGTCGGCGGTTGGAGTCGTCTCATGGGCAGTCGCTACGATTTCGTAACACTTCACCCGATACTGACCAGGTACTCAGTTCAACAGGGTACTCCGATAAAATACTGTTTTTCAAAAATTCTAAACGTCTTAAATTAAAGTAGATAAATATGTAATTTTTTTATTATCGGGAATCTCATGTAATTTTGAACAATAGCGAAATTTATCGACACCAACAATAAAATCGCCCGTGAAATTTAAACTGTTTTTGGATTTGGGGACAAGTCTCAACAGCATTTTGTCGGATCACCCCACTCCATTGTTACTAAGATTTTTTGGAAAATATTATAAAAATAAGTGTTTTGAGGAATTAATTTTTTGAAACAAAATAACATGACGAAAAATTGATAAAAAGCCTAAAATTAAAATAGACTGTTACTTTGAAAGTTCCGGTTTTTCTGTACGGAGAATCGGCGGAACACCCAAAATGGTTACACTAAAATCTTCGAATGCCAAACGGCTTGGTTTTTCAAAAACAATTTGCCAAACGCCGTTGATTTTGCCGGCTCCGACAATATTTGTTTCATCAATTCCGATTTGGTCGAATTGAACTGTTTCGGTAATGACGTCCTTGCTCCAAACAGTTTGACCAGCCGGATCGACAATACTTGCCTTGACCGCTTCGCTTCCTTCTCCGCGAATTCGGATTCCAAATTCTTTCGACTCCGTCGGTACGAAAAGATAAAACCGGCACGGACTGGCAATCAGATTGAGACGCGGATAGGTCGGAAACGCAACCGGTTGATTACATTGAACAAGCCGCACCGCGTGATTGCCGACATTGGTTTCCAAAACAGACACGCCCGTTTCCGATACAGAATCAATTTTGTACTCAAATTTTTGTGTTGATTCAAGCGGAATCGTAAATTTTTTGACTTCACCGTTAGGCAAGGTGAGCGTTCCTGAACAGGAAGTCAGTTCGCTTCGTCCAATCCGACGAACAGCAAGCACAAAACGAAGCGGCGTTCCTTTTTCAGCCTTAATCCAAAACGTTCCTTGTTTTCGTAACCAAATAACCGGTAACGGCAAATCGTTTTCGTGCGTTTTTTCTACCGATGAAATAAAAAAATTCGGTTCCGGTTTAATCATTGAAATTGCCCGGAGCAAATCGGGATAATGTTGCATTAACCATGAATCATCAAGTTGCAGGTTTTTCGTTTGACCATTTCGTACAAGTTGCAGTTGACCGGCAATTTGTTTTGGAT
>JAISQH010000071.1 GCA_031274385.1 Planctomycetaceae bacterium
TGTTTCGGTCAATGTCCTTGAAGGGATCGGCGAAATTCGGCGTGCCGTCAAAACGCATAATTTGTTCGTTTTACTAACGTTTTCCGGTTTAAGAGAGTCGTTTGAAATACAAGCCGAAACCAAGCCCGATTTTGAAAAAATTCGTACATTGTTATTCGAAGTATGGACGGAACAATCGCGTTACAACGCTGTTGGAACAACGCAGCAAAATGAAATTAAACAGATTATCGAATATCTCGGTTCTCAAACAGAAGGAATTTTACAATGGATACGCAAGAGTTAGAGATGACGGAAATTTTGCGACAAAAACTTGAGCCGTTTGCGGAGGAATGTGCGCGGCGTGGTTATCCGCTTATCAATCTTCGGGTTTGCGAATCGCCTCCCGGTGATCCGGCACGTTTTGCGATTCGTTTTCGGGCGGATTGGACAGAAGACAGAGTCTCTGCGATGGATATTATTCGTCCTATCCTCAGAGAAACAACTCCGGCAGAAGTACACAGAAAAATTCTCTCCATTATTCCCGAACTATCGCCGGAAGTCATACAAAAACATCATGAAGAAGCACTTAATCGTTTACAAGAACGCCTACGAATGGCGGAGACTTTGCAAATCCAAATGCGTAATAAAAAATCATAACCATAATAAAACTCAACGAATTTGAACCAAAAAGTCAAACAAATACCTTTTTCGCATCAAGTAATCCATTTGTGGGATTCTACCACGAAAAACACGAAACATCACGAAAAATACTAATAGGTTGTAAATCGTTTATAATGAAAAATGAGAACAAAAATGTTTCATGTTTTTTCGTACTTTTCGTGGTTCAAGTTGAATTTTTGAGAATATCCCTTGAATAAAATTAAAAATAAACACGGTCAAAAACAGAGCAAGTTAAAACCAACCTTGAAATTCTTTGCGTCTTGGCACGCAATCTTGAAAAACAAAATAGACAGGTTCCTCAAAATTGACCCAAAAATGAGAAAAACGCGGAAAAACAAAGGAAATTTTAGATTAAAATCCTTGGAAAGTGCAGTTGAACTTCTTCTTCAAAATTATCCTGTTAACCTTGTCAAAAAAACCATTGACAGGATTGACAAGACTAACAGGATAAACAGAGGGAATTTTACAATAGATACGCAAGAGTTAGAGATGACGGAAATTTTGCGACAAAAACTTGAACCGTTTGCGAAGGAATGTGCGCGGCGCGGTTATCCGCTTATTAATCTTCGGGTTTGCGAATCGCCTCCCGGTGATCCGGCACGTTTTGCGATTCGTTTTCGGGCGGATTGGACAGAGAGCAGAATTGTTGCGATGGATGTTGTTCATCCTATCCTTCAAGAAACAACTCCAGAAGAAGTACACAGAAAAATTTTTTCCATCCTTCCAGAACTGTCGCCGGAAGTAATGCAAAAACGTCATGAAGAAGCATTTAATCGTTTACAAGAACGCCTGCGAATGGCGGAGACATTGTAAATCCAAATACAGTACGAAAACTAACGGTTGACAAAATTATTGAGATTTACGGAATGAGAGGATGTTGTAGATGGAGATTAGCGATACTTTTTTCCATCTTGTCAAGAGAATCCGGTCGCAGACGATGCGGCTAACCGAGTGATATTTCCCGATGTCGGTTCGATGGATCGAGCCGATAAACTTTAACCCAGGAGAGTTTCATGTCACGGATGACAGTGCTTGAGTGTGAAAATTCCACGAATGACAAAGCGGCGAATCGTTTGAATTACGAGGAAGTCGTCAACCATTTAAATGAGGAGGAGATGAGCGAGATGTTTCGGGCTGCCGATTTATTTGGCGGTTTTGAAACGGATCGTAACAGAATTTCCGATGAGGATGATTTTTTTGCCGAGTTGGCGGTAAGCCGTCTCAACACGGAAACGGAGGACGACGAAGAGGACGAAGACTCCGCTGTCGAACCCGGAACCGATCCATTAAATATGGTGTCAGTTTCCGTACTGCAATCCGAAAAAGAAGAACCGGCGTTCGCGATGCCTGTTGCGGAGCCGGAACGTTGGAACAGTGATCCGATCCGGTTGTATCTTTCGCAAATGGCAAACATTCCGCTTCTGACCAAAGAAGACGAAGTTGTTTTATCGAAACGAATTGAAAAAAGCCGCCGTGCCTTCCGGCGTTGTGTTCTTGGTTCGCCGTTTGGTTTGCACAATGCTTTTAGTACATTAACTAAAGTATTTCATGGTCAATTGGCGTTTGAACGGACGATTAAAATGTCGTTGACTGAAAAACTTTCGAAAGAGCAAATCCAACGCCGGATGCCTCACAATTTACGTACGTTGGCTCCGCTTCTTGAATCGACGACTTCCGACTTTGAATTATTGGTTCGGAAAAACACGCCGGAGGAAGTCCGAATTTTAGCACGAAAACGGTTTTTGGAACGCCGCCGCCGTGCCTTGACTCTTGTTGAAGAACTGAGTCTTCGCAACCGCCGTGTTCATGCTTTGATGAAACAAATTGAAGGCATGTCCAAACGAATGGATGAAATTTCGCGGCTTCTCAAGGATTCCGGCGTTCCCATTATGCCGGAACGCCGTCAAATGTTGGTGACCGAACTTCGCAATCTTGTAATGACAACACAGGAAAGTCCGCGAAGTTTGCGAATTCGTTGCAAAAAAATGCGTGAGTTGCTCAAAGAATATGAACAGGCAAAATGTGATTTGTCACGGAGTAATCTGCGGCTGGTTGTTTCTGTTGCGAAAAAATACCGGAATCGCGGTCTGAATTTCCTTGATCTGATTCAGGAGGGCAACACGGGTTTGATGCGGGCTGTTGACAAATTTGAATATCGTCGCGGTTTCAAATTTTCGACGTATGCAACATGGTGGATTCGTCAGGCGATTACGCGGGCGATTGCGGAACAAGCCCGAACGATTCGGATTCCTGTACACATGATTGATGCTCTGACGCGGCTTCGTAACACGGCGCGTATGATTTATCAGGCGAGTGGTCGGGAGCCGAATGTTCATGAAGTTGCTGAAGCGGCGGAGATGACGGTTGATGAAGTCCGGCGGATTCTGCTCATGGGCGCGAACCCGATCAGTCTGGAACATCCGGTTGGTGAGGGCGACGAAAGTTGTTTCGGTGAATTTGTTGCCGATACCAATTTTGACCGCCCGGAACGCTCCGCATCGAATGACTTGTTACGAAAAGAAATCGGCAAACTCCTGAAAACATTGACTCCGCGAGAACGCGAGATCATTAAATTACGTTACGGTCTTGAAAATGGATATTCGTACACGTTGGAAGAAGTAGGACGTATTTTTCAGGTAACACGGGAACGTGTTCGTCAAATTGAACAAAAAGCCGTTCAAAAATTGCAACAACCGGGTCGCAGCAAACTTCTTGCCGGTTTCCTTTTGCATGAAGACGAAAAATAAAACGTAAACGTAAATCCTTCAAAACCATTATTTTTACAAGCCACCTTAGTAGCAACAGAGTCCGACATTTTGCGCCATTAATTTTCCCTTATGACATCTTTTCAACAAGGGAAAATAAAGACGCGGTTTGGAAGACGCAGTTGCTGCTAAGGAGCTGTGCGCTAATAAAGTGTTCTAAAAAGTATTATTTCAATTGGCAGTTGTGAAGTTGAAGTTTTTTGAATAATGTAATTGAATTGTGTTATCGACTCCCTCGTTTCGAAATTGTTGATTACGTGTTTTTTTTGTACAAAATAACTCCGTAGGAGTTTAATGTGGATAACCCCGTGCCAACGAAGTGCAGCGCGGGGAAGTGGACACTCAACTCTCACGAACTCTGAAAGAATTCAATTCATTTAATTTGTTCAATGATTTCGTTTTCATTGCTGTTTTCGCCTTCAATTTCATTAATGATTTTATTGAACAAATTAATTGAACAATTTATCCGTAGGGGCGACCCTTGCGGTCGCCCTGAATTTGCGGTCGCCCTGAATTGGTGATCGTTCGAGGCAACCGCAAGGGATTGCCCCTACAATAAAAATGAACCCATTAAACAAATTAATGAAACCATTTTATTGAACTCTTTCAGAGTTCGTTTTGATTTTTCGTACTTTCCCCGTGCTGCGCTCCGCTGGCACGGGGTTATCAAAATTAAACTCCTACGGAGTTGTTTTTGTTACTTTGCGCGTAATCCTTAAAAAACAAAATAAACAGTTATTAAAATTCTTTCAACAAATTGATTCAACAAATTGATTCAACAAATTTTTCAATAAATTTATCGTACCGGAATTTCACCACGATAGATGACAAGCCGTTTCATTACGCCTTTGAACATCGGCAGTTTTTTGCCAAGAACGGTTTTGGCTTCATCGGAACCAATAATTAACGGGTCGCCGGGGAATTGCTGAATAAAATCAGGGACTTCTTTTGTTGTAACTGTTTTTCCGTTCACACGGAGAATGAGTTTTTTATCCGAAGTGATGACACCTTGTAATTCCGTCCAACCTTTTATCTTTTCCGTATCTTCAATGGAGAAAACTTCACCATCAATCCTGACAGCAAAACCGGGACAGCCGTTATGAAGATAGAGAGAATAACCGTGAATAGCACCACCTTGTGATACAATCACCGCATCGGATTCTTCGCAATTAAATTCAGCCGCAACACTCCAAGACGATTGAGAACAATTCAATGATGCCGGTTTTTGAACTTCAATCCAACTTTTTCCGTTAAACTTGGCTCCTTCCGAATCTCTCGTGATAGAACCCTCTATTTTGAACGGAGTTTTATGTTCGGAATAATCACGAAGTTTGGTTCCGTCAGTTGATTCTGCTGCCGAAAAATGTAACTCAAACTTAACACCCGGTTTTAAGTTTTCGGTTGAAGAATATTCTCCCCAAGGCCACGGTAACACATTCGAGCGTTCCGCCCAAGTTTCCCATTGTTTTGCCAACCGAGCAACAATTGCCGGATGTTGTGATATAAGGTTGTGAAGCTCACTACGGTCTTCTTCGATATTGTACAGTTCCCACGGACTTTGAGAACCTTTGGCAACGAGTTTCCATTTTCCTTCCCGAACAGCACGGTTGCCTTCATGTTCCCAAAACAAGGGAACTCTCCGACCAAGCGTTTGTCCTTGCAGTGCCGGTTTCAGACTGGTTCCCTGCATCGGAGTTACATTAATCTCTTTGCGCTGCTTCGGATATTCCGCACCGGCAAGATCAACACAAGTTGTCATCAAATCAACAAGTTGACCATATTCTTTGTAAAATGTACCCTTCATTGATTCTGCTGTCAACGAAGGAGCGTGAATGATAAGCGGCGTGGAAATTCCGCCTTCGTGAACCCAATGCTTGTATTCACGGAACGGCGTATTCGAAACATTTGCCCAACCGCGTCCGTAAGCAATAAACGTATCTTTAGGACCCGGCAACACATTCTGACCGGAGATGATCGGATAACCATCGCGGGTTCGCCGATTCTCTTCTCGCTGATAGACAATTTTGTCGTTGGGATAAGGTTCATAAACCGGCTTATCAACTCTGTTCGGATAGTCTTGTCTTGCCTGACGCCCGGTATTTTCGGCACAGGCACCATTATCTTGCAGGAACATAATCACCGTATTTTCATATTGATCCGTTTCTTTGAGGGATTGCACGATTCGCCCAATGCCCTGATCCATACAATCAATCATGGCGGCATAGACTTCCATACAACGGGCTTCCCATTCCTTATTTTTG
>JAISQH010000133.1 GCA_031274385.1 Planctomycetaceae bacterium
TGCGGTTGCCCTGTATTACTATTGATTTAGATACAAATTATTTCAATGCGTATGATGGCACAGGGCAACCGCAAGGGTTGCCCCTACGAAAATATCGATCGTAAAAATTCTCTTTACAGCGGCATTAGGCGATAGCCGACGCTATTTATCAAATTTATCAAATGTCTCGGAGAGAGGCTGCCTAGCCTTGTGTGGTAACAAGGGGCGAGGGCAAGCCTCGCCCCACCAAACTGGCTACTGGCTGCTCATTTTAATTGGCGGGTTGAAATAATCTTGACCGGATTTGATTTTTTCATTATTATCCGCAAAGCGACCCATATTGACGCTTTATTTTCCATTTCTTTCTTCATAACCAGTGCTTCGTGCGATAGAACTTTCCGGTTTTAAGAGTTTCGCGGATCGGACTCATTTGGAGTTCGAGGACGGTATTTCCGCGCTTGTCGGTCCCAACGGATCAGGTAAGTCGAATATTGTGGACGCGATTAAATGGGTTCTTGGCGAGCAAAGCATGAAGAAGTTGCGGAGCAATGAGTCAACTGATGTGATTTTCAGCGGCAGTGCCGAACGTGCCCCGATGAGTTCCGCCGAAGTGACGTTGACATTCGACAATTCAAAAAAAACGTTCAGTCTTGATACACCGGAAGTCCATATCACCCGCCGAGTCTATCGAAGCGGAGAAGGGGAATATCTCATCAATCGGCAAGCAAGCCGGTTGAAAGACATCAAAGATTTACTCAGCGGAACCGGTCTCGGAACACAAGCCTACAGCATCATCGAACAAGGACGGGTTGAATCGTTGTTGCAAAGCACATCGGTGCAACGGCGTGTGATTTTTGAAGAAGCCGCCGGAATCAGCCGCTTCAACGCCCGAAAACTGGAAGTTCAACGCCGGCTCGAACGGGTTGATCAAAATCTGGTGCGGTTGTCCGATATTGTTTCGGAAGTGGATCATCAACTGAGAACCGCCCGGAATCAGGCTGGCAAAGCTCAACTTTACCGGCAATACACCCAACGTCTTCAGGAATTACGGATTCAAGCCGGTTTGGTTGATTACCGCCAACGCGCTCTCCGTTGTCAGGAACTTCAGGCAGAAGCCGATGCCTTGACCCAAACCGCCGACGAACTCGCCGCCGAAGTCGAAGAAAATGAAAAAAATCTGAACGCCTTTGTCACGGAGATTGAAGAAATTGATCAGGTTATCCGCCGTTTTGAAGGCGAAATGGCTGCCACACGCGAACGAATCTCCGGCGAAGAATCAACTATCGAACTGCAATCGGCACAAGTCGAAGAACTTGAAGCGGAACTCATTCATCACGGACGCCAACTCATCGAACTCAATGTCCGAAGCGTCGATATTGAAGAGATGATGCACAAAACAAATGACGACATCCGAAAAGCAAAACGTTCCACTGCGGATATTACGGAGTCATATCAGAAACTGATCCGGCAAAGTGAAGAACTGGCTCAGTTTTGCAAAGAAAAACAAGACGAAAAAGATTTGTTGCGTCAGGAAGCCGAAACCAAAAACCGTCAGAATGTCAAATTGGCGGGTTCGATCAGCGGTCTGGAATCACGCTTGGCAACCCTCGAACACAGTAAAGAACAAAACGCCGTCCGACTGGAAAAATTAAAAACACAAAATCTGGAACTCGAACAACAATGCAACACGCTGCGCGACGGAGTTGACAATTTAGAAGACACGGTTCGGCAAAAACAACTCCAACTTGAAGAAGCCAAACAACGGAAAAATAGCCGAATCCTTCAATTAACCCAATGGACTCAGGAATTATCGGTTCAGAAACAAAAACAAAGCGGAATGCGTGAACGAATTTCCGTGCTGGAAGAATTGATCCGCAAAAATGAAGGGCTTAATCCCGGTGTGCGGGAAGTTCTGCAACAGTCGCGTGACCCGCAAAGTCCGTTCCGTCATGTTTTCGGACTTGTTGCGGATTTGCTTCGGGTTGATGTTGAGGCGGCGTCGCTTATTGAACTGGCGTTGGGAGCAAACGCTCAATATGTTGTCGTTTCGCCCAAAGCGGAACTCTTCCGGCATGTCGAACGTAACGCGATTCATTTTGCGGGCAGAGTCGGTTTCATCTGGCTTGATCCGTCACAAAAAGAAGCCCCTTGGATGAAGGACAAAGGTTTTACAGGGCGTTCCGGTGTTCTTGGGCGTGCTGACCAATTCGTCAAAGTGGATCCGAAATTCGTTCATCTCGCGCACCGCCTTTTGGGACGAACCTGGATTGTTGAAAATATTACGGTGGCGCGGCAACTTTACAAGGAAAGTGATGACCGTACCAATCTTTTGACTGTTTCCGGTGAATTGTTGACGCCGGACGGGGCGTTGATTGTGGGACCGCCGAGCAGTTCGTCCGGTCTTATCACACGGCGAAGCGAACTCCGAACGCTCGGTGAACAAATGACGAAGTTGGATGCGGAAGTTGCTGAAAAAGAAATTGAGGTTGCGGTGGCAAAGGAACGTGTGGCGGGAGACGAAATCGATGTGGAGGCGGAAACGCGGGAACATCAAAAAGCCGTTACAGAATATGACGCGCAACGTCTGAAACTCTCAACAGCAGACGAACGACTTCGGCAAGGTTTAGAGCAGTTCCAACATTTGAATGACGAAATTGAAAAGTTGGAATCCCAAATTTGCCGCACAACGGTGGAATTGGAACAAACGAAGTTGTTACGGGAAGAATTAAACGAACAACTGACGGCGTTGGAAATCCGGCAGATTGAATCGAAACAACAACTCGAAGAATCGGAATTTCATTACGCCGAACATCAACGAAAAACAACAAACGTGAAAATCGAATTAGCCAAAAGTGAGGAGCGGTTGGATTTTCTCAAGGAGCGGGTTCGGCAGTTTGAGGATCATCTTCAGGAACGCCAAAACCTGTTGGCGGAGCATCAACGCCGCAGCCGATCACTCAAAGAACGGCGTGAAACGATTTTGTTTGCGATTCTCCGTATTGAATCATGTCTGGCGTTGCTTTATCTCAAAAAAGAATCGATGACACGTGACGCTGCCGGTTCGTACCAAACTCGTCAGGAATTGAGTACAAAGCGTACAAAATCTCAGACGGAGTTGAAACGGTTACAGCATGAACTTCAAAAGACCCGAACCAAGGTTCACGCCAAACAACTTGATCTCGAACGTTGTGTACAGGAACAGAAAACGCTGATGGATCGGATACGTGAGGATTATGGTATCGATATTGCGGATATGGATCGCCAAATGTCGGATAAGAACAAAACGGTTAATAACAAAGCGGTTGATAACGAAACAGACAATAATGAAGCGGACAATAACGAAACGGATCATGACGAAGCGGTTGATAATGAAACGGACAATAATGAAACGGAACATGACGAAGCGGTTGATAATGAAGCAAACAATAATGAAACGGACAATAATAAAACGGTTTCTTTTTCCGGTGAACAGGATTTGCCGTCTGACGATTATCAAAAGGAGATTGAGGATTTGCGTGCAAAATTGCAGCGGCTTGGGAGTGTGAATCTTGAGGCGATTGAAACGTTGGAAGAGTTGGAGACACGTTACACGACTCTTTCGAACCAATACAACGATTTAACCGGAGCCAAAAAATCCATTGAAAAAATTATCGAGAAAATCAACACCGAAAGTCAACAACTTTTTGAAGAGACTTTTGAAGGGGTTAGAAATCATTTCCGCGAGTTGTTTCAACATCTTTTTGGCGGCGGCAATGCTGATTTGGTGTTGGAGAATCCTGAAAATATTCTGGAAAGCGGAGTGGACATTGTTGCCAAACCGCCGGGCAAGGAATTGAAGAGTGTGATGTTGCTGAGTGGTGGTGAAAAGACATTGACGTGTGTGGCGTTACTTCTCGCGTTTTTCCGTTACAAACCGAATCCGGTATGTATTTTGGACGAATGTGACGCGGCTCTTGACGAAGGCAACATTGACCGGTTTGTGAACGTTATTAAAGAATTCCGAACCGCAACACAATTCCTAATGATTACTCATTCCAAAAAATCAATGGCAGCCGCCACAACAATCTACGGTGTAACAATGCAAGAATCCGGTGTTTCAAAACCTGTTTCCGTGCGCTTCGTCGATGTGGACGAAAACGGCGAAATCCTAAAAGCCGCATAATTGTAACTGTCTATTTT
>JAISQH010000208.1 GCA_031274385.1 Planctomycetaceae bacterium
GTTCGCCCATCAAAAACGGAAAATTTTCGCTTTCAGCGGAACAGGGACTCATACCGGGACAAGAATATTTGGTACAATTTCGTTCTGTGGAAGTGATTCCCAATACTCAGACCGAAACGGATGATCCGATGAAAATGACCGCTGAATCCCGTGATATTATTCCGCCGAAATACGGTAACGCGTCAAAAGAAACCATTACAGCAACAAAAAATTCACCCAACGTGTACCGTTTTGATTTAGTAAATCAGTAAAACACTTGCCTGTTGTTAGTTGTTGTACTGGAAATGGTACGAAGTGTTTTTTCATAGCGTAGAAAATTTCTGATGATTTCGGATTTTGTGGAATCTTCATATTGTGGATTTATTTTATCAAAATACCCTGAAAGGGTAACATATCATAGCGTAGGGCAACGCCCTACGCTATGATTTCAACGATCTTCGCCCCAACGGGACAGTCATATCAAAACCAAATATATTTGTTAAATAAATTTGTTATTGTTATGATTGGGGCGTTACCCCGAACGTGTTTGTTAATCTATTCGTAGGGCGTTGCCCTACGCTAGGACATGGTGCGGCGTTGCCGCGAATACACAACAAAAATAAATGTTGTTGCGCTGTCGTATTATTTAGGCTTTCGCCAGAAAGTAATATGCCGTTTTTTAGTACAATATAAATCTATTTTGATATTTTTTGTATTTTATACTGAAAAATGATTCATTTATCTGGAAAGATGTAACAGTTGTTGTGATGTTGCACTGAGGGGTTTTTCGAGAAAATCGGCGTAGATTGTTTTAATTTCGGGGTTTTCAACACTGATTCGTGTTTTACTTTCGGTATCGCGGCGATAAAGAGCGTTGATACGCAACCGCCGTAATTGCTCAAATTCCATGCTGTTATTGTACGGCTGACCGCCGCCGCCGATGCAACCGCCGGGACATGCCATCACCTCAATAAAATCGTAATCCACTTCACCATTTTGTACCGCTTCCAAAAACGGTCGCGCAAAACCAATGCCGTGAATAACCGCTACATTTAACTGATGTTGCCCAAGATCAATTGTTGTCGCACGAATATTTTTAAGACCCCGAATGGGTTTCTGTTTCATTTGTTCAAAAAAATCCTGCGGCGGATTTTTTCCGTTCAATAACCGAAACGCTGTTCGAAGAATTGCTTCTGTTACACCGCCGGTGTTACCGAAAATCATACCGGCTCCGCTTCCCGTTCCCATCATGGAATCATAAGAGGCGTCCGGTAATTGTGCAAAATCAATCGAGGATTCTTTCAAAAGAAAACCAAGCTCACGAGTTGTCAACGCCACATCAACATCACGCATTCGGGGAACATGATGAAACACGCCGGAAGCGTTCATGCCGGGAAGAAGAATCTCATTTTTCTTCGCCGTGCAAGGCGTTAACGCAACATGAAAAATTCTGGTCGGTTCAATCTCTTTTTTTTGAACAAAATATGTTTTGACAACCGCTCCTTGCATCAGAATCGGACTTTTGGCAGTTGAAAGATGCGGTAACAGTTTGGGATAAAATAATCGGGCAAACCGAACCCAAGACGGACAACAACTACTCAATAACGGTAACGGATGTTTTTTGTCCTTTAATTCCAGCCGTTTAAGCAATTCCGATGCTTCTTCCATAATCGTCAGATCAGCAGCGAATGTTGTATCAAAAACATAATCAACTCCCAGTTTTTTCAGTGCCGCAACTATTTTACCTTCAACATTGGCACCGGGCGGCATTTGAAACAGTTCTCCCAACGTAACACGAACAGAAGGCGCAGTCGATGCAACAACAATCTTTTTTGAATCGTTAATTGCTTTGGACACAAGCGGATAATGATATTGTTCCGCTAAAGCTTCCGTCATGCAGAATAACGTACATTGTCCGCAGTGGATACATTCGTCCTCGCCGTCAGGAACCGGATAACCGAAAACGGTTGTAATATCATGACAAAAATCACGGCAACGACCGCATTCGATGCAATTCTCACTGATATGCCGAATCGCCGGATTACTTCGGCTCAGCGGCAACGGAAGCCCGCGATGACCGAACCCGTCAAATTGACCGAAAGAACACTTTCCTGTCGCAATAAGTCCGATTCCCAACACAGCAGACCGGAGTATTTTTCGCCGCGTCGTTTTTCGCATAACGAACCCTTTCATTTGACCTGTAACTAATTTGAACCCGTTTCACCGCCCAATTATATGTAACTGTCTCTTTTGTTTTTTAATGTTTCGCACAAAGTTACAAAGAACACGAAGGTGATTCTAAACGAATCGATTTTCTTTGTGTCTCTTATGCCTTTATTCGCAACGAAAATAAATAGACTTGTTCCATTATTGTCAACAGATGACGCAGATTGAATAGATTTTTTTATAAAAAACGAATCTGTTCAATCTGTAAAATCTGTTGACAAAACTAAAATAGTAATTGTCTATTTTGTTTTTCATGTTTGCGCGCAAAGACGCAAAGAATCAAACGAGCCTCTTTATCATATCCGGTTATCAATTTCATTGTGGCGTTTTTCATCTTAGAGGATTTTTAAAAATGAAAAACGAGGATTCTACCACGAAAAACACAAAATTTCACGAAAAAAATGGAACAAATTTTTTTATAACATGATTTGTATATTTTTTATAACATGAAGTTATAAAAATCTTCCTTGAGTAAAATAATAATGAACACCGTCAAAAACAGAA
>JAISQH010000272.1 GCA_031274385.1 Planctomycetaceae bacterium
GACGCTCTTCCGATCTTTGTTGATCAGCGAAAATTCGCGGCGTTTGCATCGTACCGTTGATTAGCAATCTGCAATTGTCAACCGGAAACAATCACCGGTAAAAACAAAACAGTAGGAAAATTTTCTTTTTTCTCCTGAATGACTCCCCCTTGCCAAAAAGGGAAATAGGAGTAGGATTTGAAAAATTGTATGTTTGTCAATTTTATTACATATTGGTTGTCAATTAAATTTTTTGAGTTTCTTGAGTAATAGACTATTTTATTCTATTATTAAAATCTGAGGTTTTTTATGCAAAAAAATATTCATCCGAAATATGTTGAAGCCAAAGTCACTTGCGGTTGCGGTAACAAATTTACAACTCGCGCAACAAAGCCGGAACTGAAGGTCGATATTTGTAATGTCTGCCATCCGTTTTATACCGGTAAATTAAAGTTTGTTGATACGGCAGGACGTATTGAAAAGT
Source organism: Planctomycetaceae bacterium (assembly GCA_031274385.1). GTDB lineage: Bacteria > Planctomycetota > Planctomycetia > Pirellulales > Thermoguttaceae > WRKP01. The sequence goes on from JAISQH010000272.1 coordinate 464, forward strand.
TCAAGAACAAATTTTCCGGCAAATCTTACGGCGGCAAAAAAAAGGCTGAATCGCAGGACGGTGCGGAATCGTAACAGCGTTTTTCGTAACAACGATTTTCGAGAGAACGATTCCCATTCAACCGATTTTGCTTTCAGGTTGTGTTGTATCATTATAGAAGGAGTTCAACGATGAATTCCGATGTCAGTTTCAACTCGGTTGAAGATTTCGACCCGGATGTTGTTTTGCCTAGTCCGCCAGTTTTGTGGCGGGAATTGGCGGCGGTACTGGGCGGTGTTGTGTTGGTTGACGTAACACTTTATCACGGTGCAGGATTCGCCGGAATTGCCGCAATGCTTTTCGGCTGGTCTTTATTGTTCTGGTTAGGCGTTTCAAAACCGTCCGTTTCCGGCAAGATTTTATTGATTTTCGCTCTGCTTTTTGTTACGGCAGTGAAATTGATTTGGTGCGGTTTTTTCAGTACCGCTGTTGCCGGGTTTGTTTTGTTGTTTTTCTTCGGAATGGTACAAACCGGACGCCGTTTGTCATTTGCTCCAATCATTGATTATTTTTTCCAAATCATTTTCGGCAGTATTGAAGGATTCACGAATTATCGGAAATTTTTTGTGAAACGCGGAGTTCGTATTCCATCTGGAACGTGGTTGGCAGTCGGATTGCCTCTGCTGGCGGTTGTTATTTTCGGTACAATTTTTGTTGCCGCCAATCCGTCGTTGGTTGATCTTTGTCAACGTTTGTTTGATAAATTTATAGAGTCATTTTGGAACATTTCTAATATTTTTCCTGCGTGGACGCAGGTTTTTTGCTGGTTTCTTGCTGCCTGGATTTTAACCGGTATGATTCGACCGCTTCAAGATATTTTTATTCTATTTGAACGGGAAGTGATCGGGGCTTTTAAGCACAAATTTTCTTTGGATTCGGAACAGACGGCAACCACTCCAATTCATTCGCCGTATTACGTTGGTTATCGTAACATGCTTTTTGCGGTGATTGTTTTGTTTATGGTCTATCTCGTGTTTGAATTCAAAACGCTTTGGTTTCGTGATTTTCCGGCGGGATTTTGTTACTCCGATTATTCACATCACGGTGCGGCGTGGCTTGTGGTTGGCTTGGCGTTGAGTACGGTTATTTTGTCAATGGTTTTTACAACGGAAATGTATCGCGATCCGAGAATTGCGACACTTCGCCGGCTTGCTTGGATTTGGTCGATTCTGAATTTTGTTCTTGCGCTTGCGGTTTATAACCGGCTTTTCCTGTACATTAATTTCAACGGCATGACCCGAATGCGTGTTATTGGTTTGCTTGGTATGACGGCGGTTTTGCTTGGTTTCATCATGGTTGTCCGCAAGATTACAGAGCAACGGAGTTTTGGTTGGTTGTTGACTCGGTTCGCTTGGACGGTTCTTGTCATGGTGTTTCTTGATTTTGTGTTACCGGTTGATTGGCTTGTTCACCGATATAATGTTGCGCGGATATTGAAAGGCGATTACGCACCGGCAGTCCAGATCAGCGTGCATCCTTGCAGCAACGAAGGATATTTGACGTTCTTACCGTTGGCAACCGATTGTCAGGACGAAGTGATCCGCAACGGCATACGTGCCTTATTATTGCAAAAATTCGCCGAATTGGATTGTCAAAACGATTCCCGTCAACCGAACGGCAAATATTTCTGGACGAAATATCAACTTGCCGATCAAATTCTGTTCCGCCAACTGAATACCCATCGGAAACATCTTGAAAATTCCGACTCCGGTTCTGATCCCGACCAATTAATCCGGCACTTCAAGGATTACGTCTATCAGTGGTATTAGGTGTATTCTTTCAAGACCTGGTTACGTTACTGGTCACATGGTGAACCCGTTGATTGTATCTTGATACATTATCTTATCGCAAATTTGTCCAATGATTTTACAAGAATACTCAAAATATGATAAACCGGATTAAATCCAAACGATTTTTTGAAACAAAATCATCAACGGATCATTTTTTGAAGGTTTATAATAATTGAGTTATCGAAACAACATAAAGCAGACCAATGCGTAAATTACTTGACGAAACGTTATTACGGTTTGAGGAGTTGGAGGGTCAGATGTCGTCGCCGGAGATTTTGGCGGATTCGCATCGGCTTCAGCAGGTTGCGCGGGAACACGGAACGATTGCCAAGATGGCGATGAAATACCGGCGTTTTAAGCAACTCAATGTTCAGATTGAAGAAGCCAATGAAATGTTACATTCGCCGGACGCTGAAATGCGGGAACTTGCCGAAATGGAAATCCCCGAACTCAAAGAAGAACGCGAAGTCCTTTGGAACGAACTCCTCGATATGACCATTGGCGGAGCCGACGCGAATCGTGCCAATCTTGTTCTCGAAATCCGCGCCGGAACCGGCGGCGATGAAGCCGCACTTTTTGCACGCGATCTGTACGATATGTACAAACATTATTGCGAAAGCATGGGCTGGAAAACAGAAATATTATCGTACAATCCGACAGAGTTGGGCGGTTTCAAGGAAATGGTTGTTGGTGTGGACGGCGAAGGTTGTTTTCGGCATTTGCAATTTGAAAGCGGCGGACACCGTGTTCAACGAGTTCCCGAAACCGAAGCGAAAGGACGAATCCATACTTCAGCGGCAACAGTTGCCGTTATGGCGGAACCGGAAGATGTTGAAATTGATCTTAAACCGGATGATTATCGTAAAGATTTGTACTGTTCCAGCGGTCCCGGCGGTCAACACGTCAATAAAACATCGTCCGCTGTTCGGTTGACGCATTTTGCAACAGGAATTGTTGTTGCTTGTCAGGACGAACGGAGTCAGCACAAAAATTTTGCCAAAGCGTTACGGATTCTCAAGTCGCGGCTTTACGAAGCCAAGCGGGACGAGGAACAAAAAAAGCGAGCCGAAGAACGGCAAAGCAAAATCGGCAGCGGCGACCGCAGCGAACGAATCCGAACCTATAATTTCCCGGAAAACCGCGTTACAGACCACCGAATCGGTTTGACGCTTTACAAACTTGACACGATTCTTGCAGGCAACCTCGCTCCGGTTATTGACGGTCTTTTGGAATACGAACGTCAGGAACTCCGAAGCGCATTCGGGAATTCTGATAATTGAACGTTAAATTTTATGTTTTCAAAATTTTATTTATATTGTACATAAATTTCCGATGGGACATTTACCGACATTGATTCAGGATTTGGGGTTGATTCTCATGGCGGCTGCCGTGATGACTTTATTGTTTAAACAATTCAAACAGCCTATTGTTCTTGGTTACCTTATTGCGGGTTTTTTGGTAGGTCCGCATTTTCAATTGCTTCCTATTGTTCAGGATCAGGCTAGTATTGAAATCTGGTCGGAGATTGGCGTGATTTTTATGCTCTTTGGTCTTGGTCTTGAATTTAGTTTCAAGAAGTTGTTCAATGTCGGCAAGACCGCTTCCATTACGGCAACATTTGAAATTTGTGCCATGATTCTTGTCGGGTTTGTTGTCGGGCGAATGTTTGGATGGACGACCATGAGCAGTCTGTTTCTTGGCGCAATTCTCTCCATGTCTTCAACAACAATTATTGTTAAGGCATTCGATGAACAAGGTCTGAAAGGACGAAGTTTTGCGCCGATTGTTTTTGGAGTTCTGATTGTTGAGGATTTGATTGCTATTTTGCTTTTGGTTCTTCTTGGGTCTATCGCTGTGACCCAGCAATTTTCCGGCGGAGAATTATTGTACTCCTCTCTTCAACTTATTTTCTTTTTAATTCTTTGGTTTGTACTTGGAATTTACATTCTTCCGGCGTTTTTACGTTTTTGCCGCAAGTTGTTGACGAATGAAATTCTTTTAATTGTTTCTGTTGCGCTTTGTCTTATGATGGTGATAATTGCTGTTCGGGTTGGTTTTTCGGCTGCGCTTGGGGCGTTTGTGATGGGGTCGCTTCTTGCCGAAACTTCAAAGGGCGCCAAAATCGAACATTTAATCGTGCCGGTCAAAGACCTCTTTTCCGCAATCTTTTTCGTATCGGTCGGCATGTTGATTGATCCTGCTGTTTTAAGAGAACATTTTGGTATTATTCTTTTTATTGTCGCGGTAACAATTATCGGCAAGTTTTTGGGAACCGCCATCGGTGCGTTAATTTCCGGCTGTAACATCAAAAACTCGATGCAGGCTGGAATGAGCATGGCGCAAATCGGCGAATTTTCGTTTATTATTGCAACGCTTGGCAAATCACTTCATGTAACGGATGATTTTTTGTATCCGATTGCGGTGGCGGTTTCGGCGGTAACAACATTTACAACGCCTTATCTTATTAAAAGTTCCGATTCGCTTGCGGGTTGGCTTAACGCACAAATTCCCGAACGGGTTCATCTTTCGCTTTTACGATACGAAACCGCCATGACAGATTCGGGCAGGGAAGGCGTTTTGTCATTGCTCTGGAAGGTACACGGAGTTAAAATTGTACTTAATTCGGTTATTGTTATTGGAATTGCGTTGGCGGTTCGTTATGCGGCGGTTCCTTTTTTGGGCGAAAATTTCTTCAAAGAACAGGCGACCTTGGCAAGTTTGTCAGCGTGCCTTGTTGCGGTGTTGCTTTCAACTCCGTTTCTCTGGGCGGTGTTCCGCAGCCGGCGTCCGCGACCGGGTGATTACGAAACGGAAACCGTCGCCACTCTTCAAAAATTGCAAATCGGTGTATCGATTATCCGTCTTTTTATTGGTTGTATTCTTGTCGGCATTGTGATTGGTAATTTCACATCAATTTATGCGTTGTCCGGTTTTGTACTGATTCCTGTTGTGGCGTTGTTGGTACTTTTATTCAGCCGCCACTTTGAACCGCTGTATCACAAAATTGAAAATCGTTTCATTTTCCATTTGACCGACAAGGAACAGGCGGAAATTCAGGCTAAAGCGAAGTTATCAGGTCTTGCGCCTTGGAATGTTTCGTTAACGGAATTTGAATTATCGCAACAATCACCGTTGGTGGCGAAATCGCTTCAAAAATCGAGATTGAAAAACCGGTTTGGAGTTACTGTTGCAATGATTGATCGCGGCGGCACACGGTTAATTCCGCCTAAGGGCGACGATTTGCTTTTGCCGTTTGACAAGATTTATCTGATCGGCACCGACGAACAACTCACCGCCGCTCAAAAAGTGATTGAAGCGCAAACGACGGTGGAACCGGAATTTGATGAAGAGAATTTCGGACTGGTTTCACTTGTACTGAGTGAGGTTCATCCATTTGCCGGCAAGACGATTCGTGATTGCGGACTTCGCGAGGCGGTTGACGGTTTGATTGTCGGTATCGAACGAAATGAAACACGTTACCTAAATCCCGAACCCGATATGATGCTTCTTGCCAATGATGTCCTCTGGCTCGTCGGCGATAAAGGACGCATCAAAAAATTACAACGCCAAAACGAAACAGAAAATAAAGAACATCCGGCATAACCTCTTGGAACCTTATCTTTTCTGATTATTTCGGATTTTGTGGAATCCTCATATTGTGGATTTTATCAATCGCAAGTTGTTAGCGACGGCTTGCCCCCGACGAGAGTTTTTTTCTTAAATTGATTGCGAACGCAAGCGTGAGAAAAGAATTAATTATTTCGGGGGCAAGCCCCCGTCGCTAACGTCATGCGAATCGCTAACTTTAATTGAACCATTATATGATGTTTCTTGAACACGATCCGGTGGAATTGTTGGCGGTGTTTGGCGGATTGGGGTTGCCGAAGTTTCGGGTTCGTCAGGTGCGGCGTTGGGTTTTCGCAAGGAAAACAACGTCATTCGACGAAATGACCGATTTGTCAAAAGAAACACGGCAACTTCTTACGGAACAATTCGGCTCCGTACTTCAAGGCAAAGAATTAACCCGTTACCGATCCGGCGATTCCACAGAAAAACTCTTAATCGAATGGCAAGACGGCGAACGTATCGAATGTGTTTTGCTTCGCGACGACCGGAATCACCGAACCGCCTGTATCAGCACTCAGGTTGGTTGTGCAATGGGTTGCGTTTTTTGTGCCAGCGGGAAAGATGGTTTTGTAAGGAATCTGTCTCGCGGTGAAATATTAGAACAACTGTTGCGTCTCAATTCCCTGTTGCCACAACACGAACGCCTGACCCATGTTGTTGTGATGGGAATCGGCGAACCCCTGCTCAATCTTGACGCGCTTCTTTCGGCATTGGACGAAGTTACCGATTCGGATGGTCTTGATTTAAGTGTGCGGCGGGTAACGGTTTCAACGGTCGGAATTCCGTCCGGGATTCGGAACTTGGCGGATTCGGTGGTTCGGGGCGGCAAAAGTTACAAACTCGCCGTCTCACTGCACGCCCCCAATAATCAATTGCGAACCCAAATCATTCCGCAAAACCGCTTTTCCGGCATCGAAAACATTCTAAACGCCACCGATGATTATTTCAAACAAACCGGACGGCGTGTCACTTTTGAATATACCCTGATTGACCGTCTCAACGATCAACCGGAACATGCCCGGCAATTGATTCATTTATTGCGGAACCGGACGGCAATTGTCAATGTGATTCCGTTGAATCCGGTTCCCGATCTGGAGTTCCGCACACCGCCCGCGCAAACCGTGCAACATTTTGTCGAACAACTCCAAGCCGGCGGTTTACAGGTTAAAGTCCGATTAAGAAAAGGCGATCAAATCAACGCCGCCTGCGGACAGTTACGAAGAAGTGGGGAGTGGGGAGTTGATAGTGGAGAGTTGATAGTGGAGAGTGGAGAGTGACGCAAGCGGTTCAAATTCCACTCTCAACTATCAACTATTAACTATCCACTATCCACTATCCACTAAATATGGTATTATTTTTATATTCACGTTTTGATACGTTTATGTCCCGTTAAATTCACGTCCAGAAAATGTTGTGATTGGAAAAATCAAAGCAGAAAGTTGATCGCTTGAGTCACTCTCCACTCTCAACTCTCCACTATCAACTAAAAATATGGCTAAGAAAAAACTTCGTCTTGCGGTATTGATTTCCGGTACGGGTCGGTCATTGAAGAACTTTCTTGACCGGATTACGGCGGGAACTCTTTCGGCGGAAATTGCGGTGGTTATTTCCAGTGTTTCCAATGTTGCCGGTCTTCAGTATGCGGAAGAGGAATCCATTCCGATTGAAATTGTCGAACGTTCCCAATTCGACAGTTTAACTGAGTTCAGTGAAGCGAATTTCAATATTTGCCGTGCGGCGGGTGTTGATTACGTTGTTTTGGCGGGCTACCTGCGATTCCTGCAAATTCCGAAAGATTTTGAAAACCGCGTCCTGAATATCCATCCGTCACTCATTCCCTCTTTTTGCGGCAAAGGATATTACGGCAATATTGTTCACGCGAAAGTGCTGGAATACGGAGCCAAACTGAGTGGTTGTACGGTTCATTTTGTGGATCAGGAATACGATAACGGTCCTATTATTTTGCAAAAAGCGGTTGAGGTTCGGGAAGATGACACGCCGGATATTTTGAATGCCCGCGTTTTTGCTGCGGAATGTCTTGCGTATCCCGAAGCAATTGATTTGTTAGCCGAAGGGCGTGTGTCGATTCAGGGTCGCACCGTCAAAATTATCCCCCCAACAAATAAAAATCAAAAATCAAACGAAATCGATTTTTAGTAATTGAAAATGGATCATTGAAAATTGACAATTTGTGACAATTTTCAGCCATTTGTATTTGATAAGCTACGATGAAGCATTTTTTTGAGAATCTTCTTTTGACTGCCAATGATCAATTGTCCAAACTTATTCCATTTTGGCGTGTGGTTGTTTATTTTTTTCTGTTTTTCCTGAGCGGCGTGTTTGCTGACAACGCGAATGCGGTACCGCGTAATCCTCCGCCGGTTTTTGAAACGGAGTACACGTTACCCGTAACAGAAACGCCGGAGCCGTTTTTTCCGCCGGTTCCCGAAAAATTATCTGCTGTTGGCATTTACACATTTTTTCTGATTCTTGCGGGTTTGGCGGCGTTTTATTGGCGTTCGCGTAAGATTCTGTTTTTTTTAGCGGTTGGTTCGGTGATTTTGCTTGGTTTTGCCATGCAGGGTTGTCCTTGTCCGGTCGGCATGTTCCAGAATATTGTTGACGCGTTCGTGCAACCGTTTCCGTTTATTCCTTATACGGTGTTGATTCTGTTTGTGCTTCCGCTTTTTGCCGCGTTGATTTTCGGGCGAATTTTTTGTTCTTCCGTTTGTCCGTTTGGGGCGGTTCAGGAGTTGACGGCACTGAAAAACGTCCGTATTCCCGAAGGTCTTGAACAAGTGTTGGGGTTATTCCGGTTTTTCTGGCTTGGTCTTGGTGTCTTTTTTGTTGTAACCGGACTTGGTTATTTTGTTTGCCGATTCGATCCGTATGTTGGTTTTTTCCGTTTCGGCGGTATTTACCCGATCATGATTTTCAGTAGCGTTTTGTTGTTACTTGGTTTGTTTATCGGGCGTCCGTTTTGCCGGTTTTTCTGCCCGTATGGAGCCTTGCTTGGGCTTTGCGGTTCGGTTTCAGCAAAAAAAGTTTCCGTCACACCGGGTGAATGTACAAAATGTCGGCTTTGCGAAGAGATTTGCCCGTACAACGCTATCCTCAAACCAACCGCCATCCCCACCAACCGCGAACGCCAACAAGGACCAAAACGTGTTTTAACCGCGATCGTAATTTTTCCGGTTTTTATTCTTTTTTTTGCGTGGGTTGGTTATCAAATCAGTCCGAAGTTTGCTTCTTGGCATGTTGATGTTCGCCGGGCGGAATTGCTTTATGCCGAAGAACAAAAACTGGTTGATGCGTTCGGCACCTTCCCGGAGACGCGTGCCCTTTTGCAAACCGATCAACCTTATGAGGAGGTTTATCGTTTGGCGTTGGAGCGGTTTCAACGTTTTCGCCATGCCGGATTTTGGCTTGGTATTTGGGTTGGCGCGGTGATTGGTGCGAAGCTTATTTCGCTCACACTTCGACGCCGCCGCACTGAATACGAAGTTGATCCTGCACGTTGTGTTGCCTGCGGACGCTGCTTCTGGTACTGCCCAAACCAAAAAGAACACCGAATGTTACTCGAAATCGAAAAAGAATAGATCATACCGCAATCGAAATAATTATCGTTTTGACAACGCTCAAAAAGTGACAAAATTGTTTAATTAATTTGTGATATGACATTTGAAAATTTTGAAGACTGGCAATCCAATATTGATAGCCATTATATGGCTATAACACACACTAATCCCATCTTAAATAAGTATATTCACCATAGACTTTTTTTGCCCCAACACGTCTTGTACGGATATTAAGAGGGCATAAAATGCGTACAACTTCAAAATTGATGGACGAACTTGGAGCCGCCCTTCAGTTTCCCGATTGCTTCGGAGAAAATTGGCTTGCTCTTGAAGATTGTCTTTGTGACTTGAGCGAGTGTATGCCATTTTCTGAAATTTTTTTTATTGTTACAAATTCGCATCAAATTTTAACTGATGAATCCGACGCCGCTTTACATGTTTTGTTCCCTGCCGAACACAATTCTCAATTGCCGCACAAAACGATTCGAAGTTTTCGTAATAACGGTTGTAAAGACACTTTTTCTTGACAAACTTCCAGTAGCGTTCTATGAGGTTCAAGTTCGGTGAATAACTCGGCAGAAAAAAACAACTCGATGCCAAGCTCTTTCGCAAACTCCTGCACAAGATGACATCGCTGGTAGGCGGCGTTGTCAAGAACGATCTTGATCTTCCGTCCCGGATGAAGCAACGCAATATCCCAAAGTA
>JAISQH010000665.1 GCA_031274385.1 Planctomycetaceae bacterium
GCAAGTTTGTTTTCCGCCTCCGTCGGCGCACCAAAACTGGTTCCCTTGAGAAGAACAGCCTGAACCGCTTCAACAACCTTTGGATGGGCATGTCCCAGAATCATCGGTCCCCAAGACTGAACGTAATCAAGATAACGATGACCGTCCACATCAATCAGATAGGCTCCTTCGCCGCGTTCCATGACAATCGGCTCACCGCCAACCGCCCCAAATGCCCGCGCCGGACTGTTCACCCCGCCCGGTATCAAATCTTTGGCTTCGGAAAAAATAGTATGGCTTTTATCGTGATTCAACATTGCTCGTAAGTTTTAAAAGCATGAAAAAATGGAAAAGGTTCATGGTGACGATACAAGTATTATAGCATAATTCAGACAGGCAAATTTTACAACGCCCCTTGTTATATCGCGTTAGCAACGGGGGCTTGCCCCCGACGAGAGTTTTTCTTCTTAAGTTGATGGCGGACGCAAGCGTATGAAAAAAATCAATCCTTTCGTCGTGGGCAAGCCCACGTCGCTAACGTCATGCGAATGCGTTTCGGTCAGATAAAATCAACTTTCCTTTCAAATGTAAACTTCTCACAAAATCCGAAACAATCTTCTTTTTTTTATCGAGTTACCAACCGAAACAAAGTCCGAGATTACCTAAATGTGTGGTGTGCCGTGCGTTAATCATCAGATCGTAATCGAGAAAAAGAAAGACATTGTACACGCCTTCAAATTTCAAACCGAAACCGATCCACGCCCAATCGCGACCGGTGTTGCCTTCGTAAAAGAAAACAGCCGGGCTGGAAGTTCCGTGAACCGCCGAAAAACGGGCATGATAATAAACCGGCGGATTGTCCAACATTTCATGAACCCATGTCAATCGGCTTTGGAGTTCAAAAGATTCGAAAAGTTTCCAGTTGAGCCGCACTCCGAAAAGTTGGCTGAGTCCATGACCGTTCCAATCACCTTGAAAAGGCGTGTCGGCTTCTCCAATCCGACCATGATACAGAAAATCATATTGCAAAGCGTAAAACGGTTTAATTCCCCATTTTCCGAAAATAAAATCAATACCGAATTCGCCAAAAAGATTACATTGCAAGCCGTTTCCTTTGGCGTTGAGTTGATATGAGGAGTTTTTGACTTTGTATTGATCGTAGCCGAAACTTCCCGAACCGCCAAAATGGCAGCCACTTAGATAGATATACTTTCCGATTCCGAAAAGATAATTCTCGGTTTGGGCGTTTGTTTTGTTGGCGTATTTTATTTCGCTTTGGTTGAAGTTGCCGAAAAACGTGGTATAAACGCCGTGCGATTGAACCAGATCAAGTCCGACTTGAAGACCGTAAAGATTGGGTTTAATTTTGGAGTCTGCTCCTTTTGGTTTTAACGCCGTGTCTCCGTAATACAGATTCGCCCAAATTCTTCCGCCTCCGCCGCGCCGACGATATTTCTGACCAAGATAACAATCAACATCGGTTGAAAAAAACGGACGTTCCCAAAGTTCCTCTGTTTCAATTTCGTCCTGATTCCATTTTTCAAAAAAGGTTGCGATTTGAGGAGTTGTTGCGGCGGAAATTGTCGTTTCGGCGGAAGTTGTTGTTGCGGCAGCGCGGTGAACCAATGCCAGTAAACCGACAACAGCCAAAATCGCCGGAATGATGGTTCGAATCAAATACCGCATTGTTTCAATAGTTTTTGAAATGAAAAACGAAAACAAGAAAAAACCTTCTTCCATCTAATTCGGCGATAAAATAGAAAAACTTAAACGATTATACCGAATGTCACGGATCTATTATTTGCTGCCCCTAACGGGTAAGGGTTGTGCTATTATTGATCCTCCGTTCCGTATGTTTGCGGAGTACCGCCAACATCGGCTATTTTGGAATGACTCCGTTGGAGTCAAAAAGGAAAAATAAACCCGAAAATTCATGTGAAAAAAAGAACAATTTTCCTCTCATTGAAACTCCAAAAACGGAACAGTAGGAAAAAAAATGAGAACAAACTCACAAAATAAACTAAAAAGTTCTGAATTTGGCAAGACCTCACCTTGAAAAAGTGAAAAAAGACGTTAGACTACTCCGATTCCATTTAAGTACTTTTGGTAAGTGCTTTTGGTAAATATTTTTGGAGTGAGTCGTTTTAGACGATCAACGGTAAGGGTTGGAACCCTTTTGAATGTTTCGTTTTTTATTTTTGTAAAAATAGAACAAGGAAAGAACAATGGCAAGATTTAAGAAGTCGAAATTCAAACAGCGTAAACGGGCTAAAGCAAAGGTTCGCGGTAAAAAGAAAGACCCGTTGATTATTGATGGGCAACGTCCGCATCCGATGTTTGTCGATTACAAAGATATTGAACTTCTCAAAAAACTGACAAGCCGACAAGGAAAAATTATCAGCCGCCGTAAAACCGGTTGCTCCGCCGTCAGCCAACACGCTGTCGCCGCCGCAATCAAACGTGCAAGATTTATGGCATTGCTCCCTTACGTTGCTGATTAATTGATTAATTGATTAATTGATTAAAAAACCCCTTAATGAAAAGGGGTTCGTGGGAGAGCAAATGGGTGAAAGAATAAAAGAGTGTCTTTTCAAACGCTCTTTTAGCCTTTCACCTTTTTTACGCTTTCGTATGATTGCCCGATTAGTGAATAACAAATAATAACTAATAGTGGAATAGTTCGCAAGCGTTATTCGTTATTCGCTGTTAAACGTTTTGCCTCCACTTGTGAACACTATTAACTATTAACTATTAACTAATCTTCACCTCCCATGATGGATAAAGCAATGGAAAAAGCGGATGTGTTGATTGAAGCCATGAAGTGGATTCGGCAACATCGGGGTAAGATTAGTGTGATCAAGATTGGCGGCAGTCTCATGGAAGACGAATCCGCAATGACGCATTTGCTGCTGGACATTGTGTTTATGGAATCGGTTGGTATGAAGCCGGTCTTGGTTCACGGCGGCGGTGCGGCAATTAGCAAAGCCATGAGTGACGCCGGATTGAAGCCGCGTTTTGTGCAAGGACGGCGTTACACCGATGACGCCTCGTTGGAAATCGTCAAACAGGTTCTCGGTCACGAAATCAACAACCATCTCGTTAAACAAATCGAAACGTTTGAAGGTCAGGCTCAATCGTTGAGCGTTTGTTTCGGAACAAATGTTCTTTATGGCGAAAAGTTGTTGCTCAAAGACGAGACCGGCACGCTGATTGACATGGGGTTGGTTGGTACGGTAACGCGGGTTGATGTGGAACCGATCAAACAACTTTGCGATCATTGGGTTGTTCCGGTGATTCCGTCCATTGCTTTGCTGGACGACGGCAGCGGTCAGGCTTTGAATATTAACGCTGACACTGCGGCAACAGCAATTGCCAAAGAGTTACATGCGGAAAAGCTCGTGTATGTTAGTGAAGTGAACGGAGTTCGCACTGACCCGAACGACCCCGGTTCGATGATTGATTCGATTACAGCGGAAAAAGCAAGAGCAATGCTTGCATCTGGAGCGATTGTCGGCGGGATGATTCCGAAAATTCAGGCGTGCCTCGAAACGTTGGAACGAGGTGTACAAAAAATTCATATCATCAATGGACGCCTGCGCCATTCTCTCTTGCTCGAAATCTTTACCAGTATGGGTGTCGGTACGGAAATCACAAGCCGCTAAATAAAAATGGTTAAAGAAATTGACTTCAAATTAAGGAGAAAATAATTTGCCGCTGAAATGATTACCCCAATATTATTGCCCCGGTGGGGCGAAAACATTATTAAATAAACATTCGTAGGGCGTTACCCTACGCTATGATATTGTTCCCTTTCAGGGCTAATAAAAAGACCAATTAAAAAATCACGTAACATAACTTGCTCGAGAAGGAATTACTCAATAGGTTTTAAATTTGAACTGTGCGGGAAGAAATTTCTCGTTAGCGACGGGGGAAATGATTGATTCTTTTCGTTGGGGGCAAGCCCCCGTCGCTAACGTTTAAATTCCACTAAATGAATAGTGGGGAACTTTGGGGTATTCGAGTGGGCTGGTAACATTCTTTAAACATTCTGTCTCCGTTTTGTCGATAACGACGTTGATACAACCGTTTCGGTTGGCGTGAGCGCATTGTTCAGGCGATTCAAACCGCCCAATGTTCCAAGTTGACAAGGAAGTCTCCCATGTCTTGCAATTCCGTTCGTTTGTTGGCAACGACTCTTGTTTTCACGGTGATTTTATGCGCTGTTGCCTTGGCACAGACGCCGGTTACCTATCACATTTGGAACACGGAAAATCTGCCAAACAGTTCGGCAACAGAAAAATATTACCGCTATTTATCGCGCCCCGCCGATGCTCCCAACAATCAGCCGGGACTTTATCAGGCGGTTCCCTATTTTTACGATTACAATAGTTACTACTATTACGGAACAGGAGGACTATTCAATATTGTCTTGCACAACGATGATGCCACTTTATCGGGGCAACCGTTTTATTTGGAGTTAGGGGCAGCAATGACCATCGAATCCGATAACCCCGGTGTTGCCAGAACAATTAGAGTCACCGATACTCCTTTATTCTATATTTATAATTCCCAACTAACTCTTTCAAATGATTTAATCATTTCCAAAACAGACAACGGTTCCGGTGCTTATGGCTATGGGGCAATTTATCTCGCAGGCGGCATATTGAATGCGGAAAATACGTTGTTTCAATCGAATATCAATTCCAGCGGGTACGGCGGTGCCATCACTGCGAACTATTACGAAAATGATTATTATAACCGGAATATCGCCAATGTTAGCGGAGCAAGGTTTGAAGGAAATCAAGCCTATTACGGCGGAGCGATTTACTTAAATCAAAGCGATTTATTCGGCGACAAAGTCGAGTTTCGAGGTAATTCGACCAACGATTATTATGGTTACGCATCCCCTTTTTATCATGGCGGGGCAATCTATCTTGCCAACCGATCCAATGCTCGGTTAGAAAACTCGTTGTTTGAGAACAACACGGCAATTGGCAATGGCGGTGCGATTTACTCGACTAATTCCAATTTATATCTTAAAGGTACGAATTTCAGGCAGAACAACGCAAGCGGTAAAGGCGGAGCCATCTTTTTCGATGTCAATGACGGCGGCGATTACACGATTCAATTGGGAGCGTTTCAGGGAACGAGTGTTGAGTTTGCCGGAAACAAACAGGATTACGATTCAACAAACGGTACGGGAAATCCCAATTCGATTGCTTTTGGTACTTCGTCCGCAACAGGAACAGCACGGGTATTGGTGGATGTTGAAGGAGCCGGTAATCATTTTAGTTTGCGCGACCCGATGGAAGTGCCGATAGAAGCGACCGGCGGGAATCTCAATCTTGTTTTTACCAAGACGGGAGACGGCAATTGGAATTTGTACGGCAATTCCGATCTTTCGCGGGCAGCCGGTGTGTTGTTCAATATTGAAAGAGGAACATTCCGGCTTGGCAATGATGCCAGGTTGAATCTTGTAACCGGATTGGAGCTTGATCAGTTCAATGTCCGAAACAATGCCGTACTGGTAATCGGTGATCAGGCTGGAACCGAAAACCCCGTCAATCTGGCAACGCATCATTTTCAAATTGATGGAACGCTTCAATTGGATCAGACTTTGAATTTAGATGTTCGCGGTAACGAAAACGTCATCAATGGAACCTTGACCGGTACAGGCGATCTTATTAAATCCAAATCAGGTAATCAGGAAGAAGGAACGCTGAAATTTTCGGGAAAAACCGAGAATTATTCCGGCAATCTCCAAATCCAATCAGGTACATTTTGGGCGGATTCCGCATCGTCATTTGAAACAACCGGTTCTGTTAACTTCGGAAAGGATACGGTTCTTTCTGTTACCGCCAATTCAAAGGAATCGAATATCGTTGCTAAAAATATCAGCATCGGAGATGATGTTACCGTTAAGATCAACGGAGTTATTGGCGGAACGCAGGAATTCTGTATTTTGGATTCGGAAAATGTTATCGATGGGGATTTTTCCAATACTCAGAACCAATCATTGGAGGTTGACTATCTTGAGGCAACATTTGGTTTCTCGGATGATCGCAAACAATACAAAGGAACCGTTACATTAACTTGGGATGCCGATGATGTGTCTGTTTCCAATGGGACATTTACCATTGACCCGCTTGGCGGACAAACTGATTATTTTAAAGTTGATACCGAATTAAAAGATACAACATCGAGTGGGAAAAAATTAACGAAAAAAGGACTGGGAACACTGGAACTTGCTCGGGCTAACGAATATCGTGGCGGAACGGAGGTTGAATCAGGAACCTTGCTTTTGACGCACGCTCAGGGAACCGGCACTGCTCCGGTCAATGTCCATTCCGGTGCAATATTGGCACTTAATTTCAATGGCGATTACAACCAACAGATTTCCGGTGCGGGGAAAGTTACGAAAACCGGTTCTAATACGGTTACGTTGACCAACACATCGAACAATTATTCCGGCGGTACACGGATTGAAGGCGGAACGCTTGTTATTGGTAACGATAAGGTGTTTGGAACGGGCGATTTGATTTTTGCTGGCGGTACACTTCAAACCAAGTCATCGTCATCAAACGAAACGATAACGATTTCAAAACAAAATATAACGGCTGAGGTTGGCAATGATATTCGGTTTGATACGGAAACGGATTTGACAATTGCGCGAGGTTCAACGCTTGCCGGTGATGGAGGAATTGTTAAAACGGGCAAAGGAAAACTCACGCTTGCCGGTTCGGCGGCTTATCACGGAACAACTCATATCAAAGAAGGAACTTTGTCGTTGGCGTCAGTGAACGCAATCGGTTTGGGAAAAGTGATTCTTGATGACGGAATAACGTTCGAAAATACCGCCGCCTTGACCAATGACCGTAATATTATTTTGAATGCCGCAGACAATTCCGGCAGTATGATTTACGAAACCCAAAACGATGGAGTGATTTTTGATGTCCAAAACGATTGGGATCAAACCGGTTCGATTGACGGCGAAGGCATGTTGGTCAAAACCGGTACGGGAACACTGACCTTTTCGGGCAATAATTCGTACTCCGGCGGAACACGGCTCAAAGCCGGAATTTTGGAATTTTCAACCTCTCAAAATTTCGGAGGCGGACAACTCATTTTTGAAGGCGGAACGTTACGGAATTTACAGGCGATTGACGATTTTTCATTGCCGATGACGGCGGAAAACGGTTCGTCATTCCTTTTGGACACACCTCACGATTTGACGATTTCATCGCGGCTCAACGGCAGCGGCGGCTTGACCAAAAGCGGAACAGGAACTCTGACATTGACGGGAAGTAACGATTATTGGGGCGCAACATCGGTTCAGTCCGGTGTTCTCAAGGTGGACGGGGAGTTGACCCGATCAAAAGTAACAGTTCATTCCGGTGCGGTATTAACAGGTTCGGGAATTATTGATAACAATGTTGAATTGAAATCGGGTTCGGTTTATCAATGGAATTTCGGGATTCGTGAGGAGGATTCACCTTATTTGAATGTCAGAGGAAAGGTTCAGTTATCCGATACAATTTTTCGTCCGGTAACAGCGGTTGCGGCGCAGGAACATTATCCTGATGTGATTGATGATTGGACGGTACTTCGTTACGGAATGTTGGAAGGCGAGTTTGCTTCGATTGACAATACATTGAGTCCGTTTTATGATTTTACGTTCGATTATTCCACACCCAACCGGATCAAGGTGATAGGTACTCATCGGCGTGATCCGCGACCGTTGAGTGATTCGGTTGCGATGGGAATCACCATGGCGCAACGAAAAGTTTCACGGCGTGCTTTTGAACAAATTGACAACGAACTTCAAAACGGACGTTATCTTGGTCTCCGACCAATTCGAATACGGAAAGATCAAACTCGCGGACAAACTTCGTCTTCGGCTCGTCATGCTTGGGGCAATTTTTACGGACGGACGACGGAATTTGAAAGCAGTTATCACACCAACGATCCTTGGCGTCTCAATTCGTTTGGTCTTCAGGTTGGTTATTCATTTTTGTCGGCAAATTGGTTATCGTTCGGAATTACTGCCGGAGTGGAAATTCCGCAACTGAAAAATAACCGCGACAAAATTGACGCATCTGATGGTTACATCGGTCTGTATTTTGGCAAGCGAATTTACGGTTTATGGGAATTGAAGGCGTATCTCGGCGGCGGTACACAAAACTACACGTCTTACCGTAACGATACTCAATATACTTATCGTTCAAAATATCGCGGCGACTCATTTGAAACAAATTTTGAATTGGGGCGTCCGATTTTATTTGGTACGTATTTGGTTCGTCCTCATTTCGGTTTTGATCTTGAATACGCCGGTCAGCAGGGATCGGTTGAGAGCAAACCGTCCAATGAATATCGTACTTATTCCAACGCTTCACTGACGCAACTCTATTTCCGTGTCGGAATTGATGTTGAGAAACGATTGGCGTTGGGTGATCTTTTTCTGGGAATTGACTACGCGAACATGATAGGCGGTGAGTCATTGCCGAGTGTCAAGGTTTATTATCCGACCGTGAAAAGCGGAACAACCGTTTACGGAACAACATTGGGTCAAAATATCGTTTCCATTCGTGGCGGCGGAAATTATTATCTGAACGCCATTCGGAGTAAATCGCTTTTCATGAACATTACCGGCGACATTTTCGCAGACCGTGCCGAAGGCAAAGCCGGAGTGACCGCAACATTTGGTTACGATTGCCGGTTCTGATGTTTTGTGTAACGTTACCGTTTTGTTTTTAATATCTGAAAGAGTTCGGCGATTTTTGTTTCGAGAAGTTGGCGAAGTTCTTCTTCGCTTAAATCCTTAAATTCGTCGTAGGAAATCGGTTTGCCGTAAATCACACGAATTTTTCCCCAGAGTCGCGGAAATTTTTTTGTTCGTGACCAGGCATCGTAACAACCATTCAGAGCGGTTGGTAAAATGGTGACTTTGCTTCGTTGGGCAAGAACGAGCGAACCCGGCAAAAACGGTGCTATTTCGCCATCCCAAGTCCGAGCCCCTTCCGGGAAAATAAGAATCATTTCCCCGCCGCGCAACCGTTTGAGCGATTCCTTAATTCCTTCGAAGCCGATTCCTTCCGTATCGAGTGGAATCGCGTCCAGTACGTCAATCAACCACGCAAACGGCTTGAACCGAAACAATGATTTCCGTGCCAAAAAGTTGAGTGGACGCCGTAATCCGGCAGCGATCAACGGCGGATCAAAATGCGATTGGTGATTTGAAACCACCATTACACCGCCCTCAACCGGCATATTGTTTCGACCGTAAAACCGAACTCCGTAAAAAATCATAAAAAACAAATTGACCGGCGTTCGAATCAAATAGTAAAACCATTGTTTCTGCCAAGAAATTTGTCTGCCCGATAAAAAACGTTTCGTTGGGGAATT
>JAISQH010000395.1 GCA_031274385.1 Planctomycetaceae bacterium
ACCCGTGAACATCACCAGGCGTTTGTCGAAATCAATCGCCAGCGTTCGGAGTTTTGCGGATTCCCAGGAATTGTACAGCGTGAACGAAACATCTTTGAGTTGTTCTTTCGGAACCGCCCCGAGCGGCTCAATGTCTTTGAGCGTTGCGATAAAAGCCCGATGATTCATCGGTGCCGGCTTTCCTGTAACAGGATCGATTGCCATATCGACTTTTTCTTCGGTGTAATAATAAAGTTCGTTCGGTTCACGGCAACGTGTCGCCCGGTTTCCGCCGACGTAAAGTTGTTCGAAGTACCATTTTCCTTCGGCAACTTCCGGTATTTTTGTCGTCCAAACGCCGTTGTCCCCTTTCGTCCAGCCGGTAATTTTACGCCCGCCGCTGAACACAACATTTTGATCTTTTCCGGCACGGTAAAGGATCGGAGCCTTTTCCGTACCGGAGTCTTCCGGTTTGAACACCACGGGTTCGGCGATCGGATAGACGCCTGTTTGAAATTCGACGACAATAGGCTGATCCCCTTTTTTCAACTTCCGAACTTCGTCCACCGCTTGCCGCAACGAAGAAATCGAACCGTCCGGCGAAACCGTGACATCCGCAGCAAACAACGGAGCAAGAATCCCAAACAATACCGAAATAAAAAAACAAACATTTTTTTTCATTGTAACATCCTTAAAATGGGAAAAATTTTTAAACGATTAAATAATTAAACAATTAAATAATTAAATAATAAACTCCGAACCATCAAGTAACACAGATTGCCCATTATATTGGATACCCAAAAAAATGGAATCATTTTGAAAAATTTTTCTAAAAATACAATTTTCTCCACGAAAAACACAAAAAAACGAAAGAATATTTGTTGCAATTTTTTTACTATAATTGATTGACTGCAATTGTATTTTTCGTGAAATTTCGTGTGTTTCGTGGTGAGTCTCGGTTTTTAGAAATTCCCTATAATAAAAATCTATTTTGAATGTTGCAGTTCGATTTTCGGGATTTCGGGGCTTCTTGTTCGATAGGTCGATCATGCTATAATGAGGCACTCAATTCATTAAATTGATTGATTGCTTCAATAGTTTTCCCGTTTTTTATAGCAAATCGAAAGATGATCGAAAAAAATAGTCAGGGCGAAGTTTGGGTTTATGCGGAAGTTCAAGATGGAGTTCTTCAGGAGGTTTCTCTGGAACTTTGTTGCAAAGCAAGGCAGTTGGCTCAACAACTTGGAGTTTGTGTTGGTGCGGTGTTGCCTGGTTGCAACGTCGAAAAATTCGCCGAACCGCTCATTTCTTACGGTGTTGATCATGTCTATCTTGTTGAGGATTCGTCGCTCGCCCATTTCCGAACCGATCCTTACGCCCATGTTCTTGTCGAATTAATCAAAAAACATCGCCCTCAAATCGTCTTATACGGAGCCACCAATCTGGGACGCGATTTGGCGCCGCGCGTCGCCTCCGCAACACGAAGCGGTATGACCGCCGATTGCACCGATCTCGATATCAGCAACGTAACAGAAAAAAACGGTGCGGTACATCAAAATTTGTTGCTCCAAATCCGACCGGCATTCGGAGGAAATATCGTCGCAACAATTGTTAATTACGATCAGTGGCCCCAAATGGCAACCGTACGGGAAGGTGTTATGCCTTTGCGGCAACCAGACCCAAACCGAAAAGGAACAATTGTTCGGGAAACAATCGAATTAACCAATCAGGCTCTTTTCGCCGTCGAAGTCATCAGGCGGGAAGTCCGAAAACAAAAATTAAACTTAAAAGGTTCACGTGTTATTGTTGCCGGTGGAGCCGGCGTCGGCAGCAAGGAGAATTTCGATTTGATTTTCGATTTGGCGGGAGCATTCGGCGGAGTGGTCGGAGCAAGCCGGGCAGCAGTGGACAACGGATTCATCAGCCACGAACACCAAATCGGACAAACCGGAACCACCGTTCGACCCGCCCTTTATATTGCGTGTGGAATCAGCGGAGCCATTCAACATCGCGCCGGAATGGAAGACTCGGCAAAAATTATCGCCGTCAATACCGATAAAGATGCGCCGATTTTCTCCATTGCTCATTACGGCATCGTCGGAGATCTGAAACAAATCATCCCAATGATGATTAAAGCCTTCAAAGAACGAGTGTGATTTGGGGTTTGTGATTTGGGGTTTGGGGTTTGTATTTCGTTTGTTGTAACGATTGAGTTTTTTTACGGAATCTTTTACGGAATCTTTTACGGAACTTTTTACGGAACTTTTTACGGAATATATGTTTTGGTTTCAATTTTTGATTTTTTTCTTATTCCTGTTTTTGGCAACCCCTTCCTCTTTTTCCAGCGATCCGATGGCAAATATGGCAAACGAGGAACATTCCAAAGTGACCGCGCAATACACAACATCGAAAATTGTTCTCGATGGACGGCTTGACGAGGAAATCTGGAAACAAACGAAAACAGTACGAATCGAAAAGGTAATTAAAAACGGTGAAACGGTTCCGGCTCTTTCAACGGAAGTTCGGGTACTTTGGACGGAAGAATCTCTTTACATTTCTTATGTTGCTCCGTACCGCAAACTCATGACATTCGAACCGGCAATTCGTGAAGGAAAACGGATTGGGCTTTGGAAACGCGATGTGGTGGAAGCGTTTATTAATCCGAATCCGAACGAAATCAATCGATATTCGGAATACGAAGTGGCACCGACCGGCGAAAAATTTGATTTGTTGCTGGATTGGCCGAATAAAGATTTTCTCTGGAACAGCCGATTCGAAGCAGCCGTCCATCTTGATTCGGAACTCGGACTTTGGACAACAGAAATGCGTATTCCGTTTTCGGCATTCGGTAACACAATACCGATTTCGGGAACCTGTTGGCGGATTAATTTTTATCGTCACGCTAGTAAAGAAAAGGTTTTTCTCGGTTGGCAGCCGACGATGAACGATTCGGCTCACATTCCGAAACGTTTTGGTATTCTTGAATTTATCAAATGAGCCTGCCCGTGATTGTGAGGATACGGAAAAGACACAGACCAAAACGAGCATGAATTTACCGTTCGAGCAGCGTTACAATGACCAACCGGCACGTCGTGAAACATTTCCTTTTTGCGGTTTAAGCGTGGAGGGTTTTTCGCGTGCGGCGATGCAGACTTAC
>JAISQH010000397.1 GCA_031274385.1 Planctomycetaceae bacterium
CAGAAAGAGGGGCATGGAATTGGATAAAAAAAAATTTGCTCAATAAAATCGATGATGTCGTCGCTGCGCGACTTTGTCGTGGGGGGAGGGACACGATCCGGCGGTTGCGCTGCGCTACACCGCCGGTTATGCATCATCACGTCGCTAGCGCGACTAATATCAATATTACTTTATCGTTCCAATTTAAAAGACTTAATTGAAAATAGACAGTTACCTAAAATATCCTTTTTGTGTTCTTCGTGCCTTCGTGCGCAAACTTGAAAAAGAAAAACGAAAACTAAAGTGGAATGAGTATAATTGTTATAAATGACAACGTATTAAAATAGACAGTTACCCGCCGCACTATTACAAAATATCAAAATGTTTGGCGGGCGAGTGTTGCCGGATCGTCGTTGGGGGTTAGCGGGACAACGCGGTATTTCAGTGTATATTTCGTGTCCCTGAGCCGGAACTCGTCGTGAGTCTGTGCCCCCCAGCTGTCGTCACCGCCAACTCCCATTTGTGCAAAATCTATGTTCACGAAAATCTCATTGCTTGCACCAATGAGAGCAGGATCACCTGATTTCATTTTGTACGGATGATCGTTTTCTTCAAGTTCTTGTTTCGAATAATGCGAAGCACCAAAACTAATTGTTCCCGGATCAAGTTTGCCCTTCACCAAACCGCGTTCCTTGATGTCCGCTTCGCCCGGCATTGAACAGAACAAAAAACCGTTGCCATTTTTGTTGCGGAAAGCAACCCAACGAATATCGGTTCGGTAACCGTTTTCGCCCGGCTCGACGTAATCGGCAACAAACATCGCCTCAACCGTTGTTTTGTAACGCCCAACAACGGAACCTTCTTTTCTGTCCCAATAATTTTCGTCAGGACCGCGACCATAATATTCAACCTGATTATATTCGCCGGGCAACATGAATTGTGTACCGATACGCGGCGGATCAATCATTCCCGCCGGTTTGTTGACATCAAAAATCACAACAACTCCATCATCAGTCGTTCCGTACGTAAATTGAGCGTTGACATGATCCGGTTTGTTTCTCCAAACGCCATGCCGTTTTGCAAAATTGTTACCGCGATCATTGTCCGTCGGAGCACGCCAAAAATCAGGTTGCGGTAACGTGCCAAGCATTTTTTTCAACTTCTCCAGACCTTCACGCTGATTCCATGTAACTTTTGTTCGCGTTGCGGCTTTGTTATATTCCGGTAACGGAATCTGATCCCATGCAACAATATGTCCCTTCTTTGCCCACGCCGTGTCGTCCTTCAACGTGAATCGGATATTGATAAAATGTTCAACACCCGGTTTGTCAAGAGTGAGTTGCGGCTGATTGGCAAACAAACGAAAAGATTTTGTTTCAAGCGGTTTGATTTGTTCCAGACCGGCAAGGACATCTTGCAAAACCACCCTGCCGTCAGCAACAAGTTCCCATGTTCCTTCAACATAATCAAGCGGTACAAAAAAGTTTTCGTTATAAACGGAAAATTCGTCGCCGTTACGTTTCACCCAAATATTTTGATACTCTTTCTTGACTTCGTTCAAGCCGGGATGCGGTTTGCGGTCTGGAGAAATCAAACCGTTGCAACAAAAATTCTGATCGCTCGGAACTCCGACAGGACCAAAATCGCCGCCGAATGCGTAATAAACCGCTTCTTTATCGTTGCGTTTATTGCTCTGATTATCGCGAACGGCTTTTGCAAAATCGACATCGACAACCGGTTGATCGTCGAGCAAGATCGTTGCCGAAGCAATATACGCTTGGACGATCCGGTTTTTGTGTTGCGCATTTCGACCTATTTCTATCGGCTCCGGCGCATTACCGATATTTCCGGTGTACGGTGTCGTTTTCAAAACCTTGCCGTCAACCGCAATAGCCAGTTCCTTACCGTCATAAGTTCCGGTAACAGTATGCCAATTGTTGTACCAATTATTCGGAATTTGTGCGGTAACTTCTGTCCAGCCGTTGGAATAAACGTAAAACTGAATCGAATTTTGATCAACTTGTTTGAGACCAAACTGCGTATCACCCTTACCAATAAACGGAGCAGTTGCGCCGCCGGTCGGAAAAATAACGGCTTCGAGTTTCAGTTTCTTTTTATTGACATTGAGAGTTGCCGGTTCCGAAACGGTGGCGTAACCTTGTAAAAACTTTTTGCCGTCTTTTTCAATTATTGTACCGGAAACGGATGTTTTCTGTTCCGCAGACAAAATCCATTGTCCCGGTATGTCTGCCAAAAGTCCTTGATCGACCCAATCCCAAATAAAACCGCCTTGCAAGTTCGGATATTTTCGTATCGCGTCCCAATATTTGAAGAAATCGCCGTTCGAATTACCCATTGCGTGGGAATATTCGCACTGAATTAACGGTTTTTTCGGATTATTTTCGGCGTATTTAATCATGTCCCAGACTTTCATGTACATCGGACAACAGATATCGGAGTTTCGATCCCAACTGGCACGTTCGTAGTGAACGGGTCGCGACGTGTCGTGTTCCTTGAGCCAATCATAAGTTGTTTCAAAATTCACTCCGTTCCCCGCTTCATTGCCGAGTGACCAAATAATCACCGACGGATGATTTTTGTCACGCTCGAACATTCGAATCGTCCGGTTGAGATGCGCTTCCTTGAACGCCGGATGTTTTGCCAATGTCGTGTCGCCATAACCCATTCCGTGCGATTCGATGTTGGCTTCGTCGATAACGTAAATTCCGTAACGATCACAAAGAGAATACCAACGCGGATCATTCGGATAATGCGATGTTCGAACCGCGTTGACATTATTTTGTTTCATGATTTCAATGTCGCGGATCATTGATTCAACCGAAATAGTGTGACCATTAATCGGATCATGTTCATGCCGATTAACGCCCTTGATGAGAATCGGCTTGCCGTTGATCAATAATTGTGCGTTTTTGATTTCGACACTGCGGAAACCGACCGGCACCGAGATTTTCTGTTCGCCGCAGGTCAATTCCAATGTGTACAAATTCGGCGTTTCGGCTGTCCAAAGTTTCAGGTCTATGGAACCTAAGAAAAAGTTGATGCTTGTTTCAGAACTTCCCGATAGATCGGCTTGAATGGATTTTCCTTCTACATTTATGAAACCTTTGACCGGAGCGTCCGGTGTCCGCAATATTTCGACAGTTAGTTTTCCCTTTTTATAATTTTCATCAAGTTCCGTGATAATTTTCACGTCGTTGATATGTTTTTCCGGTAATTTGTACAAAAACACATCGCGGAAAATGCCGGAGAGCCGCCAGAAATCCTGACATTCGAGCCACGAACCGTCTGACCACCGGAAGACTTCGACAGCGATATTGTTTTTGCCCGGCTTGACATATTCTGTAACATCAAATTCGACAGCGGTTCGGGAATCTTTACCCATTCCGACTTTTTCGCCGTTGACCCAAACGTAGAACATGGATTCGACACCGGCAAAATGCAAAATGATATTTTGTTCGGCGTAATTGTCGGGAATTTCAAAATCGCGGCGATACATACCGACGGGATTATATTCGAGCGGTAATTTCGGCGGGTTCCAGGGTTTTGCCCAAGGATAAGGAATGTTAACGTAAATCGGATAATCGTCCACAATACCGCCAAGATTTTGTGGCGCATATTCCTTGAGTTGACCGATGAAACGCGGTAATTGCCAATTCGACGGAACCGGCAGATTAAGCCATTTCGAATCATCATAATCCGGTTTCGAAAAATCGGCGATTCGTTCCGACGGTTTGTGAACGAGTTGGAATTTCCAATCGCCGTTGAGAATAACACAATCTTTTTCGTTGCCGTTATAAAACGGTACAACAACACTGGATCGCGGCGGCAGATTGTTGATTCCGGTCAACTGCGGATTTTCCCAATCATTCAGCCCCTGACTGTTCAAATCTTGGCTGCCCGGTTTCTGACCGAAAATATTGAGACCAAACACACACAACACCATTAACAAAAAAAATAAATGTTTCGTCATTTTTACAAGTTTCAACTGAAAGGATTGAGGAAAAAACAAACAACCCAATCATTTTAACAGAATTGTTAAAAGAAAAAAACAACCGTTCACAAAATTTTTACTGATGATTTCGGATTTTGTGGAATCTTCCCATGTGGCTTTTATCAATACACTGTATACTCACTGCACTTTAATTTTCGGTTTTCTTTACCGTTCCGTTTTTGGAGTTTCCAACAGGCAAGGTAGGCGACCGCTCGGAGAGAGGTCGCCTACCTGATGATTCCAATAAAACCGAAAATTCAAATGAAAAGAGTATATCAATAACAGTTTCCTCTATTTACTTGTTTTCAGTACGGCAAATATTTCAGTACGATAAAGATTACAGTGATAGGATGTATTCGATGAGATCATTGATTTCTTCGTTTGTTAATTGGTCAAGGCGTTGATCGGTGTTGACATGTTTGCCATCGGTAATCAGTTCCCGAATTGTCTTGTACCGACCGTCGTGGAGATAAGGGGCAGTCCGCCAAACTTCGCGTAACGTCGGCGTGTCAAATAACGGGCTGGAATCAATGGGCGATCTGGTTCCGACATTGTGCTTGCGCCCATCGGTGAACAACGGTTCAGGGTGGCAGAGCGAACAGCCGGAACGATCAAATATCCGGCGTCCGCGTTTTGCCGACTCGCTCCGTTGACCGGCAACAAGATGCGGACTCGGAACCGGTTGCAAATGACTCAAATAAGCGTCCACCGCCTCCGCTTCCCTTTCCGTAACAGGTAACATCAGGATTGTTGCAAAACCTTTTCGAACCGCTGTCTCGGCTCGGTCACGAACTCCATGAGCCATACTGGGCGGCGTTTCATGGGAAAAAAGCAGACTTTTCGTATTTTTAGGATTGTCCGGTCCGTCATTCAAAAGATCCCAATTCAGTGTGTCACTCCGTGCGTCAGGATGACAAGTTGCGCAACTTTGCCAATGTTCCTGACACAAATGGGCATCATGGAAAAGCATCTCACCGTAACGAATATCCGTCCAGACCGGTTCCGCTCCAAGCCGCGCAAAACTCCGTTCAAACCGAATACCCGGCGCAATAACAAACGGTGACAAAGGAACAAACCGGAAACTTTTGTTAATTGTATCGGTTTCATCCTTGTTCATTTTAGAACGATGATTGGGAATTGGTGTTACCGAATCCAACGGGAAAATCTGTTTTCTTGGAATCACAATATTGTCGTGCGGTAAAATTCCTGCAACAAAATCAAACGGTTCCGAAAAATGCGGAACAATTTTTGCAACAGCATCTTCGAAGTAGGCTGTTGCAAAAATCCGGTCTTTTGACATCACCGCATGACGAACGCCCTTCAGACCAACAGGAATCCGCATCCGCGTTGGAAGAAGCGCATCAAGCGGTGTTGTCGAGGTGATTGATTCGATTTTTTGAACAGAATCATCCTCCAACAATTTGATCAATTTTATCCGGTTGATGAGTAAAATATCACCGCTTCCGGCTGCGGCAAGAACCAGAAAACGTCCGTCACCGGACAAGGAAAGTCCCCACGGATTAGCGGAACCAATCGCGTAATCGTCCAGCCGATAAGAGGTAACAACACGCCGCCGGACAATATCGGCAACAAAAAGAATGTTTTCATTCATCCAACCGCCGGTAACACTGTTGGGCATCTGCTGGAAATGCCCGATGTTGCCTGTTACGAAAACATAGCGTCCTTCGGGACTCAACAGAAGATCGCGGAGATTCATGGCACCGGAATCCAACCGAATCGGTGTTGCCTTTCCGGTTTGCGTGTCGATAAATCGAATCCGTGACGAAATATCAAAATTGAGCGATGAATCTTCAGGAAGATGTCCGGCAATAATCAGTGTTTGCCCGTCCGGTGTTACGGTTAAAGCAATCGGTTCTCGTCCCGCTTCAAAACATTTTGTTTCTTTATTCTGTTCAACAACAGAAATGGTTCCGTCAAACCGATTTGCAACATAAATCATTGTTTGTTCCCGGCTTTGAAATACCGCAACATCGGACGGAGAATGACCAACAGGAATGTCAGCGGTCATTTTGAACGATTTAATATCAACAATCAGGAGATGTCCCTGAGAAGAACCGCCAACAATGGCAAGATGTTGTTGATCGGGAAACCATCTCATACGTTCGGGAATGACGGGAAGTTGCAGTATTTCTGGGTAGGTTTCTTTTTCGGCATGGATTTTTCGGATTTGCCGGGCATCCCGTTCCAAAATATAAAGAACATCTGCCGCTTCATCCGCCACAATATCCGTCGGTCCCAGATAGTCGCACGAAAAAACAGTCCAAGAAAAAAACAGAACGGAAAAAAGAATCGCCCCGAAAAACAGAACTTGAAAAAATAAACGTTTCAATATCATGGTCAATTCATTGCCCTATAAAATTTGTGTAACTATTCGCGGATATTTCACCACGTCACTGTCTATTTTATTTTGCGAGCAAAGACGCTAAGAATCAAACGGACATCTTCACCACAATCTTGTTATCAATTTTATTGTGACGATTTTTCATTTTGAATAAAATTAAAAATAAACACGATCAAAAATAGAACAAGTTGAAACTAACAATCCATTTCTTTGCGCCTTTGAGCGCAAACTTGAAAAACAAAATAGACAGTATTTGTTAACGAAAAATTAAGAAAATAAATACGGATTGGTTTGTCGTTCTTCTCCGACGGTGGTTGTCGGACCGTGACCGGGATAAATGATTGTTTCGTCCGGCAATGAAAGAATTTGAGAACGAATTGCCTCAATCTGAATTGCCGGATTGCCATCGGGAAAATCACTTCGTCCGATACTTTGTTTGAAAATCACATCACCGACAAAAAGAATCGGCGTGGAATCCGTCCGAATAAGATAAACCAAATGTCCCCGACTGTGTCCCGGAACATGACGCACCTCAATTGAAATTCCCGCCAACTCCGGCTTGTCACCATCCCGCAGCAAAACATCCGCCGGTGCAACCGTAATAGCAAAACCAAACGGCGCCGAAAGATTTTGTTCCGCATTCACCAGTTTTTCTTTTTCCTCGTTGCCGATATAAATCTTGCAATTTTTCCAAACAGCCCGGATGGCGTCAATTCCGGCAATATGGTCGGCATGACCGTGAGTGACGAGAATAGCAACCGGATTAAGTCTTTTATTTTCAAGATGTTTGATTATTTTTTCCGGTTCGAGACCGGGATCGACAATAAAACAGTCCGGCTTGCCAACCCGGTACACAAGATACCCGTTTTCCTGAAAAGGGATTGACAGAACCGTTTCGACAATTATTTCTGAAAAATTCATAAATTGGTCTCCAACAAATTAGGAAAAATTGCTAAAATGCTCCCGTTTGGCATATAATAGCAACAAGCCAACGGAGAATATTGCTGAATTACTTGAGAATTTGAGAGTTCGGTTCATTTTTCGAATAAAGGAACGGCGATAAACTCTGGTAGTCTCGGTATGGAGTATCATAACGGATAAACAGACATTACCCAAGTCACCGCCCGAAAAAAACCGGCGGAATGACATTAATCTTGAATTTATGAGGACTATGGAATGAACAAGACGATGATTTTTTTGATTTTACGTAACAACATTTTGGCGGCATTGTTTGTCGTTGGCGTGGTTGTTTCTATTTTAATTCCTCAGGCATCCGGTCAACAAACGGCTGAAAGCGGTCTGAAAGTTGCTGCCAGTCAGGTCACGAATACTGCCGTACAGGTTGTGAACGAACATCCGCTCGTACCGGTGATTCGTTGGGCAGAAAAAGAACGCCCGCGTGTTTTGGCGATTCAGGATTACACGGCATTGATGACCAAACAGGAAAACATCGGCGGTGTGGTTCAGGAAGCGCAGGTCATGGAAATCAAAGTCCGGCACAATCCGTTGAGTTTTTATCTCAAGTTCCGTTATCCGAGAAAGATGAACGGACAAGAAGCGATTTATATCAGAAATCAAAACGGTGATAAAGTGATTGGACACGGAGTTGGTCTCGAACGAAACTTCGGAACGCAATTCCTTGACCCGGAAGGAATTATCGCCATGCGAGGTTGTAAATATTCGATTAAGGAGATGGGAATTCTCAATTTGGTGGACAAACTTTTGGATGTTGGACGTAAAGATTCCAAATACGGTGAGTGTGATGTCCAATATTTTGAAGGCGTCAAGGTGGATGATCGGGATTGTACACTGATTCAGGTGACGCATCCGGTTCCGAGAAAGAATTTTATTTTCTATATTGCGAGAATTTACGTTGATAAAGAGCTGAATCTTCCCATTCGTTACGAATCGTTTGATTGGCCCAAAAAAGAAGGTGAAACGCCAACACTGATTGAAGCCTACACCTACCAGAAAATGAAGATCAATGTCGGACTTACCGACGCCGACTTCGATTACCGCAACCCGGAATACAATTATCCGTGAGTCAATACGAGTCAATAAACGGTAAAATTATCTATCTTTTATAAGAGCCTGTTTTCTCAAATTTTGATAAAACAGGCTCTTAAAGGTTGGAGAGAGTTGAAAATATATCTTTTCACTTGAATTTTCGGGTTTATTTTCTTTTTGACTCCAACGGAGTCATTGGGTTATCAATCTTTGGTTCCGGTGGTGAACGGAGGAGAAATTTTAGAGTGACCCCTTTGGGCTTCCTCTCTGCCGATTTAATGTTAAGATTCGTAGCATTGAAATTCGGTGACTAAGTAAAAATCTTAGTAAAAATTTTGTACATTAAAATAAAAAGCCGCAATCTATCCCCCCTTCTTTCCGAATTTCAATAGGGGGTGGATTGTTGGCTTTTTTGTTTAAGGTGATTTATGAACGAAAAATTAACATGTGAAGAGTTAGAGTTAGCGTTATGTTCTTTTGCTCGAG
>JAISQH010000460.1 GCA_031274385.1 Planctomycetaceae bacterium
CAAAGTTCTTTAACATGATCATCCCAAAACTGCCCCGGCGCAAGAGGTGTCATAAAACTGACAAGCATTGCGGCTGCAAGAAGTGAAAGAAAAGCGTTGACCCGCAAAAAAACCACCAATCCGACCACCGTCAGAATACCAAAAAAAAGAATCAACAGCGGATCAATCAACATAAAAAATAACCGTAACCATTTACAAAATTTTACAATTACAATTTTTATCCATTTATCTACAAAAAATGAATCAACTTCGTATCAACTTCGCGTACCAATGAGGACAAACGCTTAACTCACTTTTTGTGCGTCTTTGACAAAAAGTTTTTCGAAAAGGCTGGCGAAAAAATCGGTGGCATCCGCCAAATGAAAATCACTTTCTCGATTTACAATTCGGCGGCGAATTCGTCCAACGAAGAACAGGTTGCGGCAAGAGCCACGAGTGATTCCAATGCGATCGCGTCCGTTCGCTGATTTAATGAATCAACAATGTGTTGGGGAACTTGTGTGAAACGAGCGCGTAAAAAAGTCAAAAGGTCATTGACTCGACATTTCAGCTCGCCCCGAGTTTCACCGATTTCGATTCCTTCTTGTAAAATACTTTTTTGAATGGTGTTTGCCATATCAATACCCTCCGTTCCGTTGAAAATTTTTGTAATGGATTGCACGATTTGTTCTGAAGTTACATTATTTGTCCAAGTACAATATCGTGTAATGTTGTTGGTTAAATCGTACGTTTGTTGTTTGCCTAAGTTTGCGGCTTTGACTAATTCCAGGATTCGGTCAAAGTGTTTGGTGAATGTTCCATCGGTTGCCCTCTTCATGGATTCGACGATTGCCTGCGTTTCCGGTTTGCCGGGCAGGTTACCGAAATGAAACCGCCGCAGATTAATAACAATTAATTGAAATTGCGGGACAAATCGCCGAAGTTCTTCCGGGATGTTTTGAAAAATATCCTGAAACAAAATCTCCTCATCAATATCCTGATTACCGTTGTACACAACAATCATCAGCGGAATGGATGGTTTGTAGGTTTCCGAATATTTTGCTGTTGTCCAGCCGAAATATAAGGACAAAAAGGCATGAGTCCCCACTTGAAGCGGCGCAAGCCGACTTGGCGTTGATTTATGTTCCATAAATATCAGCACTTCCGAACCGCCCACCTCGTCACGTAAACGAGCGGCAAACGAAATATCCAAAATCACTTCTTTGAGTTCATCGGTCAAGTAGTGCGTTGGAGCGGCAACCAAACAATCCAAATTGATATGCCGAACAACCAATGAATCGACATAATACTTCAAAAAATCAGCGGCATACAATGGGTTGCCCACTGTTTTTCGGGCAAACCGGTCATGCGGATTGTTGGGTTGCAAATCTGATTTGGATTCGGCGGCTTTTTTCTCAGGAATTGCTACCATTTTATTTTTATTTTATGATTTCAATATTCATTTCCATCAAGAACTCAATTTTAACTTGAAATTTTGAGATTTCAAGTCGGTGTTTGGTTGTTTTTTGCGAAATATTTTCATAAAAAACGAATCTGTAAAATCTGTTGACAATATTCTTCCCTTATCTTCCATTAACTTCCTGTGAATTATTACACCGAATAAAAATTGTGCAATGGAAATGAGAGAACTTAGTACTACACCCTTTACCGCAGTTGGCAAGATAAGCATAGTAGTTGAGAGTGGATATACTCATTACATAAAATCCGTATTTTTATTTTTCGATGCAACCGGTTGTCAATTATGGGATCAAGCGAGTTGCTTTCCACTCTTCACTATTCAGTTGCTTTTTCTGTAACAAGCGGTTTTTCGCGGGCACCTTCGGCTTCGATGATGGACCATGTTGCCCGGCGCGGGTCGGAATAGAGACCGATCTTTTCCACCGGAATCGGTACGAAACCAAGCCGTAACGCCGGAGAATCATTTCGTAACTTGAAACCTTTGACATCGGAATACTTTTTGTCCGAATTCATTTCGGCTTCGCCCTCAAACAACGGATCGGCAACAACCGAATGAATATCCATGCCTTTTTGTTTCCACGCTTCCCATTCGCCCGGCGTTTCTGTTTCATGTAACGAAATATCGTCGGCAAACACAGAACCGGTTTCGCCGCGAAAACCAATGGTAATTCGAAACGTTTTCATTCCGTCCACAAACCCGTAACTGCCGGGTTTGGGTGTTGTAAAAACCCGTTCCATTTCCGTCCATTCGGTTCCGATCTTGGCGTCGCTGACTCCGCTGCCCCAATATCCCTTGTTTGCGTCCCAATAATGAACATGGAAATTAATTGGAGAATCAACTTGTAACGCCTTGAACTTACCGGTTAAACGATACGTTTTACCGAGTTCCAACGGAATCTGCCCGGAACAAACCAATGGAAAATTGTCACGCAATTTGTCCTTGAGAAGGTGAGCGTCAATTCGGATTGAGCGTTTTCCTTCGGCGTGCTGCGTCTCATCCGTAACAATAACCGCCTTGCCGTCAGGATTGACCTGCCAACGCCAATCGGTCGGCATTTTACCGGGTTCGCCGTCTTCAAATCCGGGATTGGGCGCAACATTTTCGCCAATACTTTTTCCTGCAACAGTAATACCGGTCAAAATCGGATGACCGCCGCTCCAAATCAAATTGTGATCAACGATGTTGTGTTCGTGGGAAAAGGTATTAAAACGAACATATTTGGACGCCGGATCACGGTAAAAGATGATATTTCGTACAAATTCGTTACCGGACATAATCATTTTGTTTGGCAACACGGCATCTTTCGGATGAAGTTTTATGTTGCGCATATCCTGCCATGCCGATTCGTCGGCAACCGATTCATAACCTTTCACCATTGTTGGAAAATGGTCAATCCACATTCGGCTTGATTCCGTCCAACCGTTACATTCCATTTGTTGAAGACCGCAGTCGGCGAAAATATTGTTTTCGATACGGTTATCGCGCCCGTTGTGAAGATGAACTCCGGCTCGCGGACAACGCAGCACAATGTTACCGATAACATCGACACCGCCGGCGTTGTCATCAAGATAAACGCCCCAAGCATAATACGGCGAAACCCATTTTTCCGTATGGTCTTTGCCGAAACCTAAAATATCGTGCATAAAATTGTATCGGATCACGGAACCGCGCGACGTAATCCAATCACGTCCGCCGGTATAAAACGCTCCGGTATCCGATGTTTCGAGATTCATGTGCCTGATGTGATTGTATTCGAAAACATGATTGTTTCCGCCGAACATAATTGCCATACGGGGACCGTCATGAATCAGATTATGCGCAACACGTTGACCAACACCGCTGACGGAAACTCCAACACCCTGAGCATAAAAAACACCGACATGATGAATGTAATTATTTTCTGCAACATGATTAGCCGGTTTTAATGTTTTCCGATCACCGCCGGACAACGAAATGGCACTGGAACCGATATTGTAAAGATCGCAGCCATAGACAGAATTATTGTAACCGCCATGAATACCGACTCCGCAGCCGTGATAATCACCGACATTGCGGATCGTACAAGCCTCAACCCGGCAACGTGACGAATCCAATATTTGAACAGCATCACCCTCGCAACATTCAAACGTCAAACCGGAAAAGATCAGATCATTCGCTCCTTGTTCAAGTTTGAGAATAGTTCGGGTTGTCGGAACAAAAACTTCCTTATCTTCCAACGGATACGGCGGATAAAAGTACAGTGTTTTCGTTTCTTTATCAAGATACCATTCACCCGGAGCATCCAGTTCTTCAAAAGCGTTGCGAAAATAAAACCGGTCGCCGGGACGGATCGGATACGAGGCATTCTGCGCAAGAACAACATGCCGTGTTGCCGGATCAATGGATTTAACGCGACAGATATTGTTCCACCAATTATATCGTGCAAAAACCATGATCTCCATTTCTTCCGGTTTTTTCCAGTTTCGACAATCTTTTTCTTCACAATCAAATTCATTTTTTGTTTCATTAATAATATCTTGGTACATCGGAATCCGTTCGCCTGCGGCATAAGCCCAACCGCCGCCGTAAGGATTTTCCGAATCAAAATTCGGATACCGTGCCAGATGTTGACGTTTTCCGTCGAAAATCAGTTGCCGAAAATACACGCCATCAACACCCGCCGCCGTCATATCGGCTTTGAGAATCTTGCCCTGATACGGTACGAAATTCCTGATTCCCTTGCCGCCGATAAGAATTGGCTTTTCGTTCGGAAAAGCCCTGTAGGTAATCGGAGCGGTTTCTGTTCCTGAATCTTGGGCATCGAACTTGATCCCGTTCGGCAGAAAATACGAACCGTTACGAATAAAGACTTCGACCGGTTTTGTCAATTTTGCGGCATTTTTCTGTTGTCGAATTTCGTTTCTGGCTCGTTCGAGTGTTGCAAACGGAGCGTCAAGAGTTCCGGCTGCGGAATCATCGCCTGACGGCGCAACATAAATTTTGAACGATTCCGCTGAAGCAAGATTCGTAAAACAAAACAACATGGAAAAACATAAAATCGTAGTTCGGAACATCGGCTTGAATTTTTTTAGTAAATTTTTTTAGTAAATTGTTTTAGTAAATTGTTTAGTAAATTGTTTAGTAACTGTCTATTTTCAATTAAGTTTTTTAATTGGCAAATTGGAACGGATATTTCACCACGAAAATTATTGTATATCAAAAAAATTAAAATAGTGAATAATCCAAACGAGATTTTTTAATTCAATCTTAGACTTGTTCCGTTATTATTGTTATTGTCAACAGATTTTACAGATTTCAATAAAAAACGAATCTGTATAATCTGTAAAATCTGTTGAAAATAACAACTATAATAGAATAAATCTATTATTAATCAAGGGAAGTTTGGAATATTCTTCCC
>JAISQH010000496.1 GCA_031274385.1 Planctomycetaceae bacterium
ACCAAAACAATTGACCAAATAATTTGCCAAAACATCAATCGTGTGACTGCCGAAAGTATACATTGGCTTGTACTTGGGATAATTGTTAACATTATATTTTGTTTTTTGTTTTATTTTTCGATATTCACTTGCCTTGTTTTTTTCGGATCAACAAACAACACGGTTGGTGAAAGCGGATCGGCAATGATTGGTTTGATTTCCGCCGTAACCGGAGTTGGCGTAACAAGAACAGGAGCAACCGTAACCGGTTCATTGCGGTTAAACGAATTCTTTGTCTGGACAGCGTTTTCGGAATAACTGTTCGGTTTCTTTGAAGAATCTTCAATAGGAAGTACAAAAAACAAATTTTTCAAACCCGGCGTCAACGGAACCACCGGAGCAGTATCCGGCGCAAAAATTGAAAAAATCGTGTGATATGAAACCGGTTGCCGATTTTCGTCGGGAAAATAAACGGTCATTTTACCCTGCCCGTCTGCATCCGGCACCTGGTGCATAATGGCGTTGTGCCATAGTTCATCCGGCAAAAAAACGGCTCCGTCCGGTTGTAACCGAAAATGAATCGCACACGCCGTGAACGGAATCGTACGGCGCGGCGATTCGGGAATGTCCGCCGGTTTAACCGTCAGATTAAAACGTTCGATAAAACGTTGAAACAACGCCGTTTCGATAGTGCCGTTCACAATTTGGAAACTTCCCTTCGCCGTAAAAATGTTCGGTCCGAACACCGCATGGTCAATTTGCAAATCACGCACAATTCCTGAAACTGAAAACGGCGTGTATTCCTTCGCAAACGAAGAAAGATTCAAGTCTTTAAACGAAACATTTTTCAACCGAAGTGTGGGCGATTCTTCCTGATTGTTGGTTTTTTCAACGGAAAACTCACCGCTGAACCGGCTGTCCGAACCGAAACGCCGAAACGCCGAACAGAATACGGCTGCTAATTCGCACGGAATTGGTTGTTTGCCGGTTCGTAACGTTATTTCAAAACCGTTCGAGTGATAAGGCTGGATAACAGAAAATTGTTGCGTTTCCAATTCCGAAAATTCCGGCACCTGAAACTCCCAATCCGATCGGATTTCATTTTTTGTCCGATAAAGATTACCGCGAATAAATCGAAGCCGATCCGGTTTTTCATCCGGTCTTTTTTGGCTGTACGTACTGAAAACGCCGACATTTTCAAAAACAATTTGAACCGGTGTCTCCGACAAAAAATGAAACCGTGCCAGAATTTTTTCAAACGTGTCCCGAACCGCAATTGCCGAAGCGGAATGTTGATCAAATGTCAAAACAGAATCCGGTACGAAAATTTGCCGGAATCCGTTTGGATGAATCTGTTTGGTTAATGGGGAAACCGGATTGCCGGAATGATAAACTGACGGTTCGATACCGGGAAAAAATTTGTCAATGTTTTCAGAAACAATATATTGTAAATCAATTTCCGGCGCGAAAAAGATTGGTTTGGCGGAAAGACTGTCGAGGATTCGGACATTTTTCAGGCGGGTACAATACAATGACCGGTATTCAACCGCGTCCATTTTCCATGTGAGACCGGTTTGGACGGCGGCAACGTATTCGAATTGCCGGGCGTTCGACGGAATTTTGCGCAACACAATCCCGCCGAGAATCCCAAGCGTCAGCAAAGGTCCCAAAATAAAAAAAAACAGAAGCGAAATCAACCGCCGTGTCTGATCGTGTAATGTCAAGGGATTGTTCAGTTACAGTAAATCAATGTTAATCGCCGCCTTTATGGAATCATTACCCAAAAGTTTCGCTACGTTGTACTTTCGGCTCTTTTAATATTGTTATTATTGTTATTAATATTATTATCGCACAATAAATTGGGCGAGATACGGGCGTTCCGGCGGCAGAGCCAGTTCCTGTGTTTTCGGATCAATAATCACGTCCATTCCCTCCAAAGGAATAACGCCAAGTAAAACATCTGACGCCGTCGGAATGACAAGGGCGTAAGTAACCGTATGCCGATTCTTAAAACGAATATCAACCGGTCCGACAATTTCGCAGACCTGACTGCTTCCATCCGCAAGCGATATTTCCGCCGTTTCCTGAACACGAAGTCCGAGTTGGTTTTTAATCGTGTCATTAATCACCAGCGTGGATGCCCCCGAATCAACAAGGGCACGAACTTCCGTTTTTCGAACCGACTCCGGCGGCAGAAATCCACGAGCCGCCACCGCCTCGTCACCG
Organism: Planctomycetaceae bacterium; assembly: GCA_031274385.1. GTDB lineage: Bacteria > Planctomycetota > Planctomycetia > Pirellulales > Thermoguttaceae > WRKP01. Next base: position 2,206 of record JAISQH010000496.1, read on the forward strand.
GAATTGGTCAACGTAATCGTAGCGTGCGCAAATCCCATCGTAACCCTCACTTTTAAGTTATTAAAAAACGATAAACTACAATTCCGTCGAAACACCCCACTAGCGTTTCGACATTAGACTTGTTCCGTAACCAAAAAATCAGACAATATAAAACAAGTCTATTGTTGTTTGTCAACAGATTTTACAGATGATACAGATTCGTTTTTGTTATAATCTGTATCATCCGCATAATCTGTTGACAAAATTCCCACTTCCTAACAAAAATCAGACAATATTAATTCATTGGATTTCCGAACGTTAATTCATCTGTTTATTTCGCTTGCAATCGTGAACGCGACCACATTTTCAACAACAACAGAGGCAGCCGGAACAGCACAAACATCACTGCGTTCGTAAATTGTCGGCATTGATTGTTTTGTTCGCAGGTCAATTGAATCAAGCGGCTTTTTCAGTGTCGGAATCGGTTTCATTGCCGCCCGGATTATGATTGGCTGACCATTCGACATGCCGCCTTCAATTCCGCCGGCGTTGTTTGTTTTTCGCACAAAACCTTGACACGCCGAATGTTCCAATGTCGAATCGTAACCAATCGGATCGTGCATGGCGGAACCCAATCTTTGCGCCGATTCAAAACCAAGACCGATTTCAACACCTTTTATTGCTTGAATTGACATAACGGCTTGGGCGAGTTTGCCGTCGAGTTTGGCGTCCCACTGGGTATGCGAACCCAAACCGATAGGAACACCAAACACACGGACTTCAACCACACCGCCCACCGTATCGCCTGCGGTTCCGATTTCGTCGATCTGCGATTTCAACACGGTGTCGTGTTCGGGGTAAATCGTATAAAGTTCGCTGGAATCGCGGCGGCGGAGTAATTCGTCAAACGAAAAGTTGCCGGTTGGTGTTGGAAGCGGCAACGAGCCAATGCTCCGAACAAAACCAACAACAGTCATTCCATGCGTTTCGAGCAATTGTTTTGCCAAGGCTCCGGCGGCAACACGTCCTGCTGTTTCTCTGGCACTGGCTCGTTCCAGAATCGGACGAATCGGCAATCCGTATTTGATGGAGCCCGCCAAGTCGGCGTGACCGGGACGCGGCTGCATTATTTCCGGCGCCGTATCAATGCGGCAATCCCGATTTTTGATCCAAAGCGTTATCGGTGAACCGGTTGATTTTCCCTGCCAAATTCCGGTTAGGATTTCAACGGTATCGGCTTCGATTTTTTGGCGTCCGCCACGCCCGTAACCGCCCTGACGACGCCGTAACTCCGCGTCAATTTTCGACTTATCGATTTCCAGTCCGGCAGGAAAATTTTCGACCAACGCCAAAATTCCCTGTCCGTGTGATTCTCCGGCGGTTTTGTAGTACATCGTTTTACCCGTTTATCCACAAATGAACCAGATTATTTTTTAATTTTCAATTTTATTGTAGGGGCAATCTCTTGCGGTTGCCCCGAACAATCATAATTTTCAATTTTATTGTAGGGGCAATCTCTTGCGGTTGCCCCGAACAATCATAATTTTCAATTTCATTGTAGGGGCAATCCCTTGCGGTTGCCCCGAACAATCATAATTTTCAATTTCATTGTAGGGGCAATCCCTTGCGGTTGCCCCGAATAATCATCAATTCAGGGCGACCGCAAGGGTCGCCCCTACAGGTAATCTGAATAATACCTGATTTTCCAAAATCAATCCAGAGCGATTTTTTTTGGAATTGCCCTTCCTGTAAAATTATTCCGGGTACGATTCTGTCGGCAATCCCGGCACAACAATTTTCAGGGGCAATACCGGATGGTCAACTAATTGAAAATCGATTTCGTAAATATTTCGCAGATGTTGCGGATTCATCAACGATTTTGGTTGACCGTCAAACACAATTCGACCCGAACTCAATGCAATAACATGAGTTGCGTCCAGAGCGGCTCGATTGACATCGTGTGTGACTTCGATAATTGTTTTACCTTGTTTGCGATGAAATGATCGAAGCCATTGACCGATTTCGTTCTGATGTTTGTAATCAAGATAGGTTGTCGGTTCGTCGAGGAACAACACGTCGGCTTGCTGTGCCAGTGCTGCGGCAAGGTGAACTTTTTGCATTTCGCCGCCGCTCAATGTTTCAACAAAACGGTCAGCCAAATGGACGATTTCCATTGACTGCATGGCTTCTTCTACCATTTGCTGATCAGTTTCGGAGATGGTCGAAAGCGGTTTCAAATGCGGATAACGCCCCATTTCAACCCGTTGCCGCACCGTTAAAGCGAAAACATTCGGCATTGATTGCGGAACGTAAGCGATTCGCCGGGCTAATTGCCGTTGTGCGATTCGCCGAACCGGTTTCCCTTCCAATAAAATTTCACCGCTCCAAGAGGTCAAGATGTTGTCAAGACATTTTAGCAATGTCGATTTACCGGCTCCGTTCGGTCCGATGATGGTCAGGTACTCGCCTTGAACCACATCAAACGATACCGTATTAAGTAAGGTCTTGGTCTTCCGCCTGACCGTCAGGTCGCGGACTGAAAAAAGAGAACTCGAATCTTGAGAATTGAAAATGGACAAGGGCAATTGAGAATTGAAAGTTGAAAGTTGAAAGTTGAAAAATTCGGGTTGATGAGGAATAACCGTCTTTTCTTTTTGACTCCGACGGAGTCAAAAAGAAAAGACCGTTACGATTCATTTATTTTCTTTTTTGGGTTGTCTTACGAACCCGCGTCCGTAGAATTTCGCAACAAGTTCGCCGTTTTCGTTTGTGACGGGAATGTCATACGATGCCAGCGATTTTGTTTTGGAAAGAAGAATGGCTTCGGCGTACAGAATTCCGGCGGTGGTTGGTTTCAGGAACGAGATATTACACTCAATGGCAACCGTTATTTCTTCCACCCCGTTGTTGCTTGCCACCGCAAACGCAAAATCCGCCAGCGTGAACAGCACACCGCCCTGAACAATTCCAACCGCGTTGAAATGCTTCGGCTGAATCAACAGTTTTGTCTTCGCGTAACCGGGTCGGGCATCGACAATTTCAATGCCCGTCACCTCAGTGGCATAACGGTCAGCCTTGAACCGTTCTACAATTTGCTCTTTTGAAAGTTCCATAATTTGTCTGGGTTAATCTGATTTTATTGGAAAAAAAGATTGAAAAAAAAGTTTGTTGTTCCAATAGACGCAACATTTTACCTCAATTCATGCCCATCACAAGGCGCCGACGAACCAAAACTTTTTCCAAAAAAATGAAACTATGCGTTTCAACCGGTACTTCCATCTTGGCATAACGGAGATAAATCGTTAAACTATACGGGTTGTAAGTTCGAGAATGTTCTGCGTATAGCCTTTTTCGTTAATTATGAGCCAAACACCTACCTGCGATGCCGTCTTTATTGGCGTTCACCTTGCTGCCGACCGTACTCATGTTTCTGCCGTGACAGAACAAGGAGCCATTCTTGCCGAAACCACCTCGTCTTTCGCCTCAACAACTTCGCCAACCGCTGTTAAAGGGCAACTGGAATTAAATCCCGAAATCTGGTGGGATGCAACCCGTCAGGCTCTTGGGCAATTGATCAACCAACTCCGCTCCAAAGTCGCCAGCCCAACCCAGTTAAAAGCGATTTCCGTTTGCAGCCGCTCAGGAGCGATTTTGACGGTTGACCGCAAAGGTCATTCGTTATTTCCCGCGATTTTAGCCGACGATGCACGCGCGATTGATTACGTCAAAAGCCTGAATTATCACGGTCAAGAACATTGCGCCAAGATGGGGTTCCAGTTTCAGGCGACATCTCCGCTTGCCAAAATTGCGTGGATTAAAGAAAATTATCCCGAACTTTACGAAAACGCCTACTTTGTTCATCAGACAGATTATATTATTGGTTGTCTCAAAGGCGTGCCGGATGTGACGGAATATTCGTTGGCAATGAGAACCGGTTGCGACATGATCGAAGAATGTTGGCCCGACTGGCTTGATTACGATATGCACCTTGGTGTTCGGGAACGTCTGCCCCGATTGGTTCCGCTCGGCGAAAAAGTCGGAACCGTTTCTCAAAATGCGTCTTCTTCCACCGGGTTGCCAGCCGGTATGACCGTCATCATGGGAACAACCGAAGCCACCGCCCAATTTCTCGCTTCAGGAGCAAGAAAACTGGGCGATTTCAATACGGTTTTTCACAAAGGAATGACGATTAGCGGCATTTCGCCGAAAATGATTCGCGATACTCAAGGTCAAATTCAAATCTTCAAGTTACCCAATCACGCCTGGTTCTTTTCGGTTGAGAGCAAAACCGGTGCCGAGTGGGTCAGTGACTGGTTTTCCGAAGGAATCTTTCGGGAACTGGAAACCTCATCGCAAAATTTATTGCCAACACCTTATCTTGCTTATCCGAACGTCAAGAAAGGCGAGACGTTTCCGTTTGTTTCCGGTAGTGCCGAAGGCTTCATTTCGCCGGCAACCGATAATCAGACCGTTCAATTTGCTTCCTGTTTGCAAGGAACCGCCATGTTTGAGCGCTATTGTTATCAGAAGTTGAACAAACTTGCTGAAATCAAAGGCAATCAGGGCGACATTTATTCCGGCGGCGAATGGTGTTCCAGTGATTCGTGGATGCAATGCCGTGCGGATGTGACCGGTCGGGTTAATCGCCGGATGGTTGGTCGCGGCGGAGCCGCGTTTGGCGCGGCAATGATGGCGGCAATGGGAGGATTCTTTCACTCGCTCGAAGAAACCGCCGAAGCCATGATCAGTACCGAAGCCATGTTTTTTCCCAATTCAGACCGTGTTGTCCAATATTCGGATCTCTACGCCAACTTCTGCGGTCTCATGGAAGGACAAGGTTATGTTATTTAGTGGAGAGTGGATAGTGGATAGTGGAGAGTGGGAAGTGGGGAGTGGGAAGTGGGAAGTGGGAAGTAAATCGCTTGCGCCACTCCACACTTCCCACTCCCCACTCTCCACTATTATGAATCTCCGGTATCGTGCTGAACTGCTTTGCCGTATTCGTCGATTTTTTGAAGAGCGGCACTTTGTTGAGGTTCAAACGCCGATTCTTTCGGCGGACACGATTGTTGATTTGCATGTTGAACCGATTGCCGTTACCGATTCTTCGTTGCCGACCACTCCGCATGGCAACAAGACGTATTATCTGCGAACATCGCCGGAATTTGCGATGAAACGGCTCCTCGCCGCCGGAATGAACGCCATTTATGAAATCGGAGCGGCGTTCCGAAAAGGTGATCGCGGGCAATTCCACAATGTCGAATTTACCATGCTTGAATGGTACCGGGTTGGTGACAATTACCGTAGCGGCATGGAGTTGTTAGCCGAATTGATCCGTTGTATTGGAGAGAAGTTGCCGAAGATTGTTTATCGTTCTTTTCAGGACGTTTTTCAAGAATACGCCAACATAAATCCGCATGGTGCCACCGCGTCCGAATGTCAAAAGATTGCCGTGATGAATCATCTTTCCTATCCTGATTCATGGACGCAAGAATTAGGAAAATCGAGAAGAGCGGACGATTGGATTGACCTGCTGTTTTCGGAACTCGTTCAGCCGCATCTTGAATCGGTGATCGTCTATGATTTTCCGGCAACACAATCCCAGTTGGCGCGAACACGAATGATCGATGGTTTGGAAAACAGGGTGGTGAGTGAGCGGTTCGAACTGTTTTTGAACGGAATCGAAATTGCCAACGGCTATCACGAATTGCTGGACGCCTCCGAACTCCGGCACCGTTTCCGCGAAAATCTTCAACGGCGTCTTGAGGAAAACCGCCCGTTGTTGCCTGTTGAAAGCCGGTTGCTGACGGCGATGGAATCGGGACTTCCGGCATCGTGCGGAACCGCTCTTGGAATTGATCGTTTGTGCATGGTTTTACTTGGTGCCGACTCCATTGACGAAGTGATTCCATTTCCAATCGAATCCAGTTAAAATAGAACGTAACCATTTTGGTTGAAATATCGTAGGACGATATATTCAGTTACGAGGTGAAGTTATTTTCCGAAAAGGAAAGGGAAAACAATGAGTTTAAGACTGTTACTGTTGTTGGTTTGGGTGATTGGTTTTTCGTTTTGCGGAAACGAAAACGCGGTTGTGGCTCAGGATTCTCCGCCGAAGATCAAGACATTGATTGTTGACGGGCAGAACAACCATCGTTGGGCGCAGACAACGCCGGTCATCAAAGAGGTTTTGGAAAAGTCGGGGCGTTTTACTGTTGAGGTGGCAACTTCTCCGACTCAGGAAGAAAAGAAAGCGAACCCGGAAGAGTACCGTAAAAAACTGGACGCTTTCAAACCGGCTTTTGAAAATTACGATCTTGTTGTGATGAATTACAATGGCGACGAATGGTCAGCGGCGACAAAACAATCGTTTGAGCAATTTGTTGCGGATGGCGGTGGTCTTGTCATTTACCATGCTGCCAACAATTCTTTTCCGAACTGGAAGGAGTACAATGAAATGTGTGCGTTGGGCGGTTGGGGTGGTCGCAATGAAAAGAGCGGACCTTATCTTTATTGGAAAGACGGCAAGCCGGTTCGTGACGAGTCGGCGGGACCGGGCGGGCATCACGGACCGCAATGGGAATATCTGATCGAAGTCCGTGCGCCGGAACATCCGATTATGAAAGGTTTGCCGAAATCATTCCGGCATGCGAAGGATGAGCTTTACGATCTTCTTCGTGGTCCGGCAAAGAACGTGACGATTCTTGCGACGGCTTTTGCGGCGCAGGACAAAGGCGGAACGAATCGGGATGAGCCGCTTTTAATGGTGATTGACTACGGCAAGGGTCGGGTATTCCATACCTGTCTTGGTGACAACGAAAGTCAATGCCGGAGTGTCAGTTTTATCGTGACGTTCCTGCGCGGGGCGGAATGGGCGGCAACCGGAAACGTGACGATTCCGGTTCCGGACGACATGCCGGGAACCGAAACTCCGACGTTTCGGAAATAAGAACCCCCAAAAAAATAGTTGCCCGTCTCAAAATCGAAGAACGAAACAAACGAAACCGGATTTCAACAATCTTTTTCGTTTGTTTCGTCTTTTCTATTTTTTACAGGAAAAAAGAAAGGATATTTAATCCGAAGTTCCAGTAAAAAAGCGTCATTTTTTTGCTGGAACTATTTTTAGTACAAGGTGTTATGAAATTTTTCTGTTGAAAAAGTGTAGACTTGCAATTTTTTGTTTAGTGTTATTGTCGGAAGATGGGATGCGTTATGCTATACACATGCACGTTTCAAAAATACCTAATCAAAATTCGTCGCCCACCTACCACCTCCGCGAATCGTTTCGCGAAGGCGGAAAGGTGAAGAACCGTACGCTTGGGAAAATACCACGCTTGCCCGCAAGTTGAATATTGACACGAAAAAAGAAAACGAGATTTGATCAGTAACAAAAAATCAGGCGATATAAAACGTAACGGTCTATTTTAAAACGTTGTCATTTATAACAATTATTAAGAATTTTGTGGAATTAGTTTTTTTGAAACAAAATAATATGACGAAAAATTTATCAAAAAGCCTAAAATTAAAATAGACAGTTACAAAAAAAACGATCTGGAACTTCGGGTTAAATGGGTTTGACACGTTCGACGGCTCCGTGTGGGCAGGCTTGGCGGCAGGCATCGCATTTTGTACAAATATCGAGACGAATTTCATGCCGGCGGTACGGAGTGGTCGGAATGGCTCCAACCGGACAACTTCGCGCACAAATGGAACAGCCGTTACAAAATTCATTGATCCGGTACTCAATCAACGCCGTACATTTTCCCGCCGGACAATGTCCTTGCAGATGGGCTTCGTATTCGTCGCGAAAATATTTGAGCGTTGACAACACCGGATTCGGTGCCGTTTTGCCAAGACCGCAAAGACTGCCGGATTTGACCTGTTTGGCAAGCAATTCCAATTTGTCAAGATCATCCGGTTCACCCTGACCGGCACAAATCCGATCCAAAATATCCAGCATTCGCCGTGTGCCAATTCGACAAAACGTACATTTTCCGCAAGATTGCTCCTGCGTGAACTTCAGAAAATACCGAGCCATATCAACCATGCAATCGTCCTCGTCCAACACAACAAGACCGCCGGAACCCATTATCGCTCCGACTTTTGATAATGACTCAAAATCAATCGGTGTATCAGCCAATGTTGCCGGAACACAACCGCCTGACGGACCGCCGATTTGTACGGCTTTGAATTTTCGTTCTCGTATTGCTGCGGTTCCGGCAACACCGCCGCCGATGTCTTCAACAACCTGCCGAATCGTCATGCCCATCGGAACCTCAATCAAACCGCCACGCCGGATTTTTCCCGCCAACGCAAAAACTTTGGTGCCTTTACTCTGTTCGGTTCCCAGATTGGCAAATTCTTCGGTTCCGTGCTTAAAAATGAACGGAATCAACGAATAGGTTTCGACATTGTTAATCAAGGTTGGTTTGCCGAATAATCCGGTTTGTGCCGGAAACGGCGGTTTCAATCTCGGCATTCCGCGCCGTCCTTCCATTGATTCGAGCAACGCGGTCTCTTCACCGCACACAAAAGCTCCGGCTCCTTCCTTCACCGCAAGTTCAAATGAGAAATCGGTGCCAAGAATATTGTTACCTAATAATCCGTTTTGGTAACAGATTTCCAATGCCCGCCGAACCCGTTCCACCGCAAGCGGATATTCTGCACGGATATAGAAAAAACCTTGCGACGAACCAACCGCCCGCGCTGCAATTGCCATGCCTTCAATAATTCGGAACGGAAACGATTCGAGAAGCATCCGATCCATAAACGCTCCGGGATCACCTTCGTCGCCGTTACACACAACGTAACAAGATTCGTTCCGTCGGGCGACCGCCGACCATTTAAGATGCGTCGGAAATCCCGCGCCGCCGCGTCCGCGAATCCCTGAAGTCTTAACCTGTTCGATGATTTGTTCCGGCGTCAGTTTATTATTCAAGACATGTTCAAGAGCCGCGAAACCGCCGTGTGTACGGTAATCGTTCAAATCATTCGGGTTGATTTCGCCGCAGTGTTCCATGGCGCAATGCCGTTGCCGATCCAGAAACGAACAAACCGGTTCCCGATCAAGTTCGAGAAGGCGTTGCTTCGACGGATCAGGAAACTCGTCACTCCACAACCCTTCCAGAATCCGTGAAATCCTGTGTTCAAAACGCCGGAACAGATTTCCCGATTTGTAATTCCGCAACAGAATCGACCGGATGTCTTCCGGTTTGACCTGAGCGTAAAAGGTGGAAATGCCGCGTTTTGAAACGGCTTCCAGCAACGGCGTTTGATGGCACATTCCAACGCAGCCAACCGGTTCAACCGCAATATCGAGATTCATTTCCTCAATCACTTTAACAATTTCGTCACGCACCGCGCCGCTTCCCTGAGCCTGACAGCAAGAACCAAGCCCAATCCGAACAACCGCAATTTCAGTACCGTAACTCAGAGAATCCGCCGATCGTTTCTCTGTTTTTTCACGGCTTTTGAAATCGTCGAGAACATCGGGAATCATTGCCGGAGTCAGATGCCCGTAAGTCACGCCGTCAATCTGAACAACCGGAGCCAGTGTACAACAACCAAGACAAGCAACTTTTTGAATCGTAAATTGACGTGCCGCATCGGTATCTTCCTTCTCAGGAATACCAAGCGTGTTGTGAAACGCCTCCAAAATCCGATCCGCTCCCTTGACATGACAAGCCGTGCCGGTACAAACACAAATCGTATGTTCACCGGTCGGTTCATGCCGGAATTGATCGTAAAAGGTCGCAACACCAAAAATATCCGATGCGCTAATCTCCGTTCGGAGGCAAACCTCACGGAGAACCTCACGCGGAAGATAACGATATTCCTTTTGAATCGCCTGCAAGATCGGAATTAACGACTCCTGACGCGAACCATGTTGGCTAAGAATAGTTTTAATACTCACTGCACTTTAGTTTTCGTTTTTCTTTTTTTGAAAAAAAAACTGATGATTTCATTTTTTGTGGGAACGATTTTAGTAGCCAGTAGTCAGTTGTTAGTAGGGGCGAGGCTTGCCCTCGCCCTTTGTTGTACCCAACAAACCATGTTAGCGACGGGGGGTTGCCCCCGAAATGATTGATTCTTTTCATACGCTTGCGTCCGCAATCAATTTAGGAGGGCAAGCCCTCGTCGATTAACATTCGGGAGCAAGCCCCCGTCGCTAACTTCATGCGAATGCGATTATGATTTGTGTGGTCAACTGACTACTATCTACTAAAATAAAGCCCCAACAAAAAATGAAATAATCAGTCATTTTTTCATTTTTAAGAAACCGTTGTGTTTCTTTCGTGATTTTCTTGATGTTGTGGTGAAATGCTTGCTGCTTGTTTGATCATCCAGGCAATCACGACCAAACCTGCAACAAAAACAAGAAGGAACGCGAGAAGCGGTGACCATTGAATATTGGTCGGGATTTTCGCAACATCAACATAATGACCGACACCGGCGTTTTGACCGATCTGGCGAATGATTCCGAAACCGGCAAGCGTTAAAACATGGAACAACACCGCAACCGTTACCAATTTCCCGGAATGTCGCGTTACCAATTTTGCCATCAAGAGTGAAACGAAAACAAGAAACGCCGAAAGAACAATCCAACCGAAATAAGGATAAGCGATTGCGATATTTTCTCCGCCGTTACCGGTTTTGACAACCCATTCGGTTGCGGTCAGAACGGCGGCTCCCAAAACGGAAAGAAGAACCGCCAACATAGTAGTCCAACGCCGATAAAGAGCAATTCCGTTGTTGGCGAATTCATCCGGTTTGGCGACGGCGGAACGGTTGCGTAACAGGAGATGCGAATCAACCACAGCCCAAACGCTGACCGTGAGCAACCCAAGTCCGAACATTGTCGCGAACCGAATCCAAAGAGCCGAGTCCCGCATATTATTAGCAACACCGGTTGTTGCGCCGTAATAATTGGTTCGTTCCATGATACCGTTCCAAAGATCACTGCGAACCATGAGCGTCAGACCGTTGGAAATCAAAATGCCGATGGCAATGAGACAAACGGAAGCGATGATACCGTAGAAAAGAGTTCGCCCGCTTCGTTGCGGATCGTTTTCGTTGCGGCGGCTGAACGCGGCAAGATACAATGCGTAATAGCCGACAATCAAAATCGGAATTACCGCAATCCAATGCCATGCCATGAGAATGGTTGCGGTATAAAACGATTTGTAATAAGTTGTTTGTAAAAACAACAACGGGACGATTCCGAAGTTGATACCGAGTGCCATGATGATGGGAAACTGACCGAACATGCGCCGGGCGTAACGCCTTGAATGTTCACAATTCCAGAGTCCGCAGAGGATTGCGATGGGAAGCCCGGCGAACCAGAGTCCCATCGGAATCAGATGCAACACAAAGCCGACCACCTTGAAAAACTGAACAAACCAAAACGGGGCAGGCATTCCGGGTAATAAAGTTGGATCCATAGCAATTTTTATCGAATAAGGGTTTGGAGACTTGCTTCCGGTATGGAGTTACCAACCGGTTGCGGATGGGGCATGATAACGCCTTGATTTTGCAGAAATTCCGGTGCACAAAGATCAACCGGTCGATAACCGTCAAATGTTGGCATTGTGAACATTGCGGAAGAAAACGGTATAGTGACATTGAATTGGGGAGTTCCCAAATCGAGGGTCATTTTCCCTTCTGCTCCCCGACATTGGACTTCCACGTGCCGGGCATACAAAATTCCTGTTCCTTTATCATACCGGTGATCGCTGGAAATTGCCAGTGCGACCAGTTCATTTTGTGGAGAATACATTTCCTGCCGCAAAACCCAACCGTTTTGTGCATCAATCACGGTTCGTTTAACGAATTGCCCTGAAGCGGTTTGTTGTCGGGAAAGAATTGCCAGATGACCGTCCTCAGTTGGGGTTGGACCTTCGTGTTGATCTTCTGCTCTAAATTCAACAACGCCCAACGCCTCAATAAACCAATCCGGTTCAATAGGAACTGACGACCGTACCGGACACATGGGGAATTGATCGTGCCGGCAGTACCACATTTCACCCGGCAAACGCCGTACCCAAAGCCAAAACAACGTGTCATTACTCCCGAAATCGAGTTCTTGTCCGCCCAGAGTTGTTGCGGAACCTTGAATTCGCAGGCGTTTTGGTCTTTCGAAGGTCAACCGGGACTGAACGGGCCAAAGCACACCGGGAACCAAAATAGAGGCGTTATCGGTTGTCATATTCCGAATGGTCATACTATTCCGATTGATTGCGGTGGTGATTTGTTCTAGGGTAGGGTGTTGTGCAGTAATGAGTGGTGGTGCTTTTGGATTTTTCGGGCTAAAGGCGTTCCGAAAAAAATGGCATCCGGGCTGGCAGAGGAGAAAAATTAAAATCAGTAAAATCTTTTTCATCATATCATGTTGTGAACAGCGCGAATAAAAACACGTCGGCAACCGGCGCGTAAAATGGGTTGAACGAAGAATAACTAATAATGAATCTTAAAGCAAGAGATATTTTACCAATTCCCGCCTCAAAATCCAAAACAATCCGCAAAAACCGCTTTGTTGTCTTTTCCAAAACAATTAGGTACGCACCGGAAAGAAATTGGTACTATACTTTACCCCGCAACCAATTGTTATTTTTCGTAATACGGATTTTATAACGGATGTTCCTTTGGTTGCGTGATATTTTTTTGTTTAAGTTATTGGTATTAAAGGGCTTACGTCTAAAATTTCTTGAAAAAGTGCGCCAAGTAATATTTTTTATTTTTATACCGAAGTTCCAGATCGTTTTTTTGCTAAGTTCCTACTGACAGGTTCTTTGTGACTTTTGGGGTCAGTTGGAACTGTCTACAAGTTTAATTTGAGTCGGTGGTGGTGTTGATTTGTTTTATTTGTTTGATGAGTTCATTTTGAAAATTGTCGGGGATGGTTATTTTGTTGAAGCAGACGTTTTCGTTTTCGTTTTTGATTTGGCATTGGGTGAGGCAGATTGTTGCAAGGCGGTTCAGCAAGGTTCGAAAACTTTGCGTTTGATAAATCGTTGCGGACTCGGCGGGTTGATCGTTGGAGTTCTCTCTTGGCTTGCGAGTTTTTTTGTTTTTGACATTTTCGGCTGGAGTGGCGGTGAGGACGGGGTTGCGACTCGCTCTTGTTTCGTTGGTATTTTTGTTACTAAAAAGATATTTACTCCATGCCCGCCGGAGATGCCACACAACATAATACGACAACATGCAGATCAAAAAATGCGCACGCACCCGATTTTCCAAGTGATGATGAATCGGGCGAATATCCAGCATTGTCGTTTTTATCGTACGAAAACTCTTTTCCACCTCCGAATAAGGCTTCCCGCGATCGTGACGTTTTAATATTCGTTGCGCTAAATCAGTCAGCAACTTTTCAGTTGCAACAAGTAACTCTTCACGTTGATTTTTTCGCCGTTTTTCAAGTAACGGATTATAGCAAACAATCAGACGCTCATCGGGGGAATTCGTCGGAAACAATCTCCCCCAACTGTGTCTCATCCAAAAACGATCTGTTCACTTTGCCGTAGAGTGATTTTGTCAACAAATTGTGCAGATTGAACAGATTCGTTTTTTATAAAAACCGGTTCCATCTGCGTCATCTGTTGACAATAATGGAACAAGTCTATTTATTTTTCGTTTCGAATAAAGACTTAAAAGACGGAAAGAAAATCGATCCGTTTAGAAACAAAACCTTTGTGTTCTTTGCGCCTTGGTGCGAAACATTAAAAAACAAAATAGACAGTTACGGTTTGCAGTGTTAAGTTACAAACATCTCCCCCGTGCCGCCGTACAATTTTCTGTGCGGCGGTACGGTCTTGAATTTTCTGGCGTTATTGTACGCAAATGAAAATTGACTGTTATGTCATCTTAACAGTATCTAATATCTCATTTTTTGAAATAAATATCAATTTGAGATTCGGGTATTTTATTTTGTAACACGTTCTTTCCATTGTAACAATTTTTTGCGGAATATCTCAACCAGTTGCGGTTGCTCTTCAACAAGATTTTTTGTTTCTGACGGATCAGCGATCATATTATACAGTTGCGGATACGAACCATCGAATTGCATCAGAAAC
>JAISQH010000636.1 GCA_031274385.1 Planctomycetaceae bacterium
ACCAATACAGCCCAATAATTGTTTTGGCATCTTTAATCTGACCGTCGGTAATCATTTGAAGTGCCTGCGGAAGATCAACAATTAACGTTTCAATCTTTTCCCCATCTTCCATCGCCGTCGGACCGGGAATCAAATCGGTTGCTTTGAAAAGTTGCATTTCTTCCCGAACAAAACCGGGCGATGCGAAAAACGTCATAATTAATGTCATTGTTTTCGCTGTATAACCGGTTTCTTCGATCAATTCGCGGCGTGCAGTTGAGAGCGGTTGTTCGTTTGGTTCCAATGTTCCCGCCGGAAGTTCGATGAGTGTTTCGTCCACCGCAACCCGCTGCTGCCGAATCAACACAAGACGCCCGTCATCAAGAATCGGCAAAATCACCACCGCTCCCGGATGGATCACAACATGCCGCTCCAACGACAAACCACTCCGACCAGTAATCATCTTTTTGACTACCTTGAAAATCCGACTCGTAAAAAGTGTTTCCATAAAAATGAAAATGGAAAATGATTACCGAAAAAGATCCGCTTCAATATGATACGGTAATTCTCCGTAACGAAATTCCGGGTTAATGTACAATTCGCCGCCGATATGAACCGCACGTGTTCGGAACGGAACCCGCAAATCACCGGCACAATGAATACTGTTCATGTCAAACGGATTCTGTTCAGGCGAACAGAATTTACAATGAGCAACAGTTCGAACCAACATAAAATTCTGTATCCCGGCAAGTTGACGTCCCGGATACATGAAACCGCGAACATAAATTTTCCGGTTGTCTTTGGCAATCTCCAAAATATGGGCGGGTAATTTATTGGTTGACGGATCGGGACGAAGTTCCAAAAAATCAACGGCAGTATAACCGTAAGGAATACTGAAATAATAATTCCAGATTCCCCAACCAGCCGCACCTAATCCAATGACAAGCGAAAAAGCAATCCCTGCCAGTGCAAAATACCGCCCTGTGTAATCGAACGGACACGAAAGAATTTTGTAAAGCCCCAAAAGTCCGCAAACCGCTCCAAATAACGGGCAAATCACAAACCAATGACTCAAAAACATTAACGGCGTAAAAAGTGAGAAGAAAAAAGCAAGGATTGCCAACAGGCTGATCGCCCGATAACCAACCGTAATGCCGGTCGAACCAATCTCCTCTTTCGAAACGGTACTCAGTGTCTGATCAAATTCCTGTGACATATATAACAAATAAACGAATGTCCAAATTTTGGAGTTTTTAAAATCACAGCCACGACAAATAAGGATACCATCATCTTACCCATTGAGCAAGAGGAACATAAAAAGATTATCCGTTTCCCCAGATTGTTAATCTTTTTAAAACAAGGTAGAATATGAAACTATTATCCTTTTCATCTGATTTCCATAAAAATCAAACCCATTCAAAAAAAATGAGTAAAGTTAAAAAAACAACACAGAGAGCGTACACACTACGTCTTAACGGAACAGACGAAAACGACCAAACTTGGCGTGACCATCTCTTGCAAACACATCTGATCACCAATCTTGGTGCAAAAATTTTCGGCGATTTTCTGCTGACGTTTTGTGGCGGTATTGATTACAACCTTGCCGAGCAATACGCAGGCAAAAAGGAAATGGGAACTCTCCAAGACCGCCGAATCATTCTCGCTTTGTCTTGGTTATCTGTGGAAGACAAAGCCGGTGCGCCGGAAGAAAAATATCATGTTAAACCGGAAGAAACAGAAACCGCGTTACGCAAAATCCTTAAAGAACGCGGTTTAAAACAAACGGAAATCAACTCTTGGTGTGACGATTGCCGCAACTCCATCAACGCCGCAATCCGTGACGATGCTGTTTGGGTCAATCGTTCCCGCATGTTTGATGATCTATGCAAAGAGTGGAAATTGGAAAGGAATCTTTGTGAAATGAAATATGGGATTTTCTCGCATGTGATGTGGTTCAATATAAAATTATCAAACCGGAACAATACATTTTACCTGCCCCTAGAAAGGAGAAAAAACAAAAGGAGGAGAATGGCGATAATCAAGAAAGTAAAGGAGCCTCTATAAAACAAGAAAAAACAAAAGAAATGTCAAAAGCCGCCTTGAACTGGTTATCAAAACGGCTTGGCAGTGGTACGGGGTCTGATTTTTCAAAGATTTCCAACAACTTAAATTGCTTTTTAGAATGGTGTTCTTCAAATCAAAAAAAATTACCAAAACTCTCCGGTGGGAAATTCAAACAGTTGCTTGATGAGTCTAAGTTGAGTTTTCAATTTGATAAAAGTGGTAAAGGTGTGAATAGCATACTTAACAGGTTGAAGGAAGCGAATTCTATTTCACAGGAAGATGTTGAAAAATTACTGCAGGCGACAAAAAAAGCATACGACGATGCAAAAAAGAAAATCGGCGGTAAAGGAATTCGTCCTTACGCACAAAAAATCAGGGAAAAAGTAGAATCAGCAACCGGTTTTTATTACGTTCAAAAAACAAAAAGCAAAAACGAAGAAGATAAAGGCAATGACGCCGGTTGTAAATTATTCAGCGTTATGCTTGACCATGCTGCGCGAAGAATCATTTCGCGGCTTTCCTGGATCAAAAATGCGGAGGCAAAACGTACGGAATTTGAAGAGAATTTGAAAAAACTGGATGAAGTTCCAAGTGAAGTAAAGCAGTTATTGGACGACTACTGTGCGGACAGAAAAGATTTCTCTAATGCCGATGACGAATACCGAATTCGTAGAGCAGCACTCAGCGGTTGGGAGGAAGTTTTGAAATCATGGAAAAAATGTACAAGTAAAGAAGAACGAATTGATTCTGCAAAAAAATTGCAAGATCAAATTGAAAAATTCGCATTGCTTGTGAATGTGAAAGATCATCAATTTCTTCCAAAAGAGGAGTTGGATGCGATTAAAAGTGGTGACAAAATTAACGTCTGGCGTGACATTTCCTGTGACCCGCTCACCAAAGGAAAATGGTTGTACACCAAAAATTACTGGAATAATGTCGAACAACGAGTTTGCGACAAGTTACAGAAATATAACGAAGAGATTCTCGACAAACTGGAATCTCCGTTTTGATAATTTGTTGTAAAAATTGCAAGTATTTCGGATGTTGCGGAATCACGAAGCATTTTTTGAGAGATACCCTTCAAATATTTTGGGCTATATTTTTTTCCCGAATAAAAATTCTTCGAACAGATAGGCGGCGTCGTGTGGACCTGCGGCGGCTTCCGGGTGGTATTGCACTGAAAAGATCGGCAACTCCCGATGGCGTAAACCTTCAACAGTTCCATCGTTCAAGTTAATGCGCGATACTTCGACATTGTTTGGCAACGTGTCGGGATTGATGCAAAAACTGTGATTTTGCGAAGTGATTTCGACTTGCCCTGTTGTTTTATTGAGTACCGGTTGGTTGGCACCGCGATGACCAAATTTCATTTTGTAAGTTGTTGCGCCAAACGCTCTTGCAAGAAGTTGATGACCGAGACAGATTCCGAATAGCGGTAGTTTACCGATGAGTTTTTGCATTTCCGTAACAACCGAACCAAGCCGCGCCGGATCACCGGGACCATTCGAAAATACAACACCGTCCGGTTGCATTTCGAGTAATTCTTCGGCAGTTGTAAAAGCAGGAACCACAAAAACTCGCGAACCCATCGAAACTAATGACCGCAAAATATTTTGTTTGACTCCAAAATCATAAACAGCAATTTTTTTCAAACCATTGGGAACATCGTTGTATAAATCCGATGTCCAGGGACACGGTTCTGTCCATTCAAACGGTTTGGCGGTAGTGAGTTGTCCGACAAGATCAATGTCTTCCAGATGCGGAGAATCCTTAGCTTTTTGAATCAATTCCGCCGGCTCCCAATCTCCCGAAGCAATCACACCGCGCAACAAACCGCGATCTCTAAGATGTTTGGTAAGTGATCGAGTGTCAATATCGGTAAGAGCGACAATTTGGTTCCGTTTCAAAAAATCATCAAGACTTTCTGTTGCCCGCCAATTGGAAACCCGGCGCGAGATTTCACGCATCAAAAGTCCCTGAATTTTTGGTTTCAGCGATTCGTGATCTTCGTCGTTGAATCCGGTGTTGCCGATCTGCGGCGCCGTCATCGCAACAATTTGACCAGCGTAGGACATGTCCGAAATCACTTCCTGATATCCGGTCATCGACGTGTTGAAAACAACTTCGCCTGTGGAAAAACCATCGAGTCCGACAGAAAAGCCGGAAAAACAACGACCATCTTCCAAAGCAAGCATTCCGGGTGTTCGTTTCATCGGTTCGAATTTGTCATAAAATCGAAATTTCAACAGGCAACATCTTATCAACTTTCGTTTGCCTTGCAATACATTCTTAATGCACGTTTTGCGCCAAGATCAAAATCTGAAGGTTCAGTATCGGTAACTCGTTGTATCAACACTATTTATATTCAATATTCCTTTTTCAAAACAGCCGGAAAGAGTCTTTTCAAAGACAGTTTTGTCTTGGCATGTTCCAAAAACAACATTTTTGTCGTCGTTCTAACGGATGTAAAATAAGTAATATTTTATAATAAATCACAAATAGGTCATATAGGCAAGATAAGTTTTCGGTAAATTTTAACAACGGACAGATTTGTCAGTTGCGTTTCGACAAGACATCACGTTCATATTTTTTCACGGTGTCAATCCACGCCATGCCGACCGGAACGTTATTCATTTCGCAGTATTGATCCCAAATGGAACCGAACGGCAATGTTTTGAGTTCTTCGAGAACCGCCAAGCGCCGGGCGTAATCACCTTCCAGTTCCCATTTCCGCAGTTGGTCAATCGGTTCAAGCAACGCAGCAAGCAAACTTTTGAGCATTGCCCGTGTGCCGATTGTCCAAGCGGCGATCCGGTTGAGAGTTGCGTCAAAGAAGTCGAGACCGATGTGGGTTCGTCCCAATAAATTGTTACGAACCAATTCTTCCGAAATTGACCGTAAATCGTCGTTCCAGATGACAACGTGATCACTGTCCCAGCGAACAGGACGACTGACATGGAGCAAAAATTCCTTGACGAAAAGCGAACAGGAAGTCAGTTTATCGGCAATTCCTTCGGTCGGATGAAAATGACCGGCATCAAGACAGAGCAATTTATTGTTTTGCGCGGCGTAACCCATGAAAAATTCATGAGATCCGACAACATAAGTTTCGCTGCCGATTCCGAACAATTTACTTTCTACGGCATCAAGTTCGTGGCGCGGATTGATTTTTTCGGCGAAAATTTCGTCGAGTGATTCTTTCATTCGGCGGCGCGGAGCCAGCCGGTCAACCGGAAGGTCTTTGAAACCGTCCGGCATCCAAAAATTGACAACAGAAGGCGTACGAAGTTTTTTGCCCATTTCCTCAGCGATTTTCCGGCAGGCAATTCCATGACGTACCCAAAACTGGCGAATTTTTTTGTTGGCATGGGAAATTGTAAATCCTTCTGAAGCAAGAGGATGAGAAAAATAAGTCGGATTAAAATCAAGACCTAAACCATTGGTTTTCGCCCAATCAATCCAACCGCGAAAATGTTCGGGGCTGATTTCGTCTCGTTCGACTTTTTTTCCGCCGTTTTCCAGATAAATTGCGTGAAGATTGAATCGGTGTTTGCCGGGAATCAAACGAAATGCCTGCTCCGCATCTTGCCGTAATTCCTCTGGAGTTCGGGCTTTACCGGGATAATTTCCCGTTGCCAAAATGCCGCCGCCGGTCAATCCTGCTGCGGATTCAAAACCGCCGACATCGTCACCTTGCCAACAATGGAGCGATATTTTGATCTCCGCCAGTTTTGCCAAACTCTTTTCGACATGAACACCGATTTCGGCATAACGCTCCTTAGCCAGTTCGAAAGCCTGTTGAGTTGAAATCATTTTACGGTTCCTTAAAATAAAATTAAACTTTTCTAACGATTTTGACGATATTAATGGTTAGCCTTGAATAAATAAAGTGTCGGTCAATTAAAATGGTCTGCCATTACTCGGTTTGATGGAAAACATGTCTTTACTTCAAAAACGTTTTATTGGAATCAGTCTTTGTGCCGCGTTACTTTGCCCGATGTTGGCTGCCGGTTGTGCCTCGAAATCGAAGCAAACTCCAACGAATGTCTTTTCGCTTCCTAAATGGAAAAAGGAAGAATCCGGCAGGGTTAAAAAAGACCCCGATATTCCCGTTACAATGAGCGAAGCCATGATGTTACCGCGAAATGATTTTTAATTATTGAACAAATGCTGCCAATTCGGCAATTCTTTTACCGAGATTTTTAGCGGTATTTTGACCTGATTCATCTTCGGCGATGCTATCTTTTTGGCTCCAAAGTGTTGCTCCCCAATGAGATGTTGGTGCGCTGTCAACGGCGAGAATCATTTGCTGAGTCAACATGGAATTGGCGAGAGCGTGAAGCAGGGTTTCCTGACCGCCGTTTCGTGCTGCTCCGACAACAACGCCGCCGAAAATTTTATTTCTGAGTCCCCATGTCCGTTTGATCGGCATCAATCGGTCGATAAGTGCAACACATCGAGTTGAGGGAAGACCGAAATAGACCGGCGTGGCAAGGACAAGACCGATACAATTCGGTGCGGAAATTTTTGTAAGAATTTCGTCCAAATCATCTTTGGGTTGTTCGGCACCTACAACCGGAATCCCGATATTCAGCGGAGCAAGTTCAATGAGTTCCGTTTCCAGATTCGGATCGGCAAGCGTAACATTTTCCAGAACAATTTTCAGTGCATCCGCACAGGTTTTACCGGTACGATGACTTGTGTTGATACCGATGACGTTACGTTTTTTTGCCGCAACATCCTGAGCGGAAACCGATGCCGCAACAGCTGTTGCGGCGGTAACGCCGGTCAATGTGACTGCGGCGTTTCTTAAAAATTCACGGCGTTGGTTTGTTGACATAATTAGTTGTGGGTTGGGTCATTAAGGAAACTTCTCAAAATTAATTTTAACTGCAAAAGGCATAAAATTTCACGAAAAAGACAAACGAAGAATAATTTACAACAATTTTGAATAGGCAAAATTATACCGAACAAGTTTTTTTTTCCAATAACCCGGAATGATTTTCCAAAAAGAATTGTAAAGACGGCATGATTATTTGCTGATGTTGAATGAAATTGTTCTGCCTTTTTTCGTAACCGTTCAATCTAAAGGGAACTTCTAAAAACCGGGACGAACCACGAAACACACGAAATTTCACGAAAAATACAATTGCTGTAAATCATTTAATAGTAAAAAAGTTGCAACAAAAATTCTTTCGTGGTTAAAAAAGAGTTTTTAGAAGTTGCCTTAAGTTGATTGCGGACGCAAGCGTATGAAAAGAATCAATCATTTCGTCGTGGGCAAGCCCCCGTCGCTAACGCGGCTAAAATCAATTCAATCAATTCAATCAATTCAATCAACTTCATCAAAGGTCAAGACTTGTGTAACCTATTGCAACATTTGATTGGAATGGTTATAGTGATAAAGATTTTGGCGGGCGGGTTATTGAGAATTGGTTTCATTTAACCCGTTATTTTTCTTTGGGCAACCTTTTAAGAAGGAGCAGTTACGATGCGTGTGATTTTTATTTTATTGAGTTTTTTCCTGACGGTTTCTGTTGTATTTTCTTCGGAGGAGTCGGGATTTGTGGGGTTGTTGACGGCTCAACCCGGTGTTTCTTGGGTTGAAAACGGGAAAGTGCAGAACGGTTTGGTGAAACGGGGCGGTGAGGCAACATTTGTGGTGGAGGGGGATTCGCTTGTCGGAAAACGCGGGGCAGGTATCAACACGTTTCTGTGTACAGAGAAACAATATTCCAATTTCATTCTGAAATTTGAGGTCAAATACGATGTCGAATGTAATTCCGGTGTTCAATTCCGTTCCGAAGTCCATTCGCACAACGGAAATGAAATTCTTTCCGGTTATCAATGCGAAATTGTTCCCGAAAAAGATACGGGCAATGTCTATGACGAGCATCGCCGGAACCGTTATCTCATTCCGCAAACTCCTGAAATTCAAACGAAAATCGATCAATTGTTCAAAAAAAGCGATTGGAATGAGATTGTGATTCAATGTGTTGGTCCGTCGATCAAAACGTGGCTGAACGGCGTGAAGGTCACTGATTTTTCCGATTTGGAGAGCAATGAGGGGATTTTTGGGTTTCAGGTTCATTCGGGGGAGCAGGGGCAGGTTCGTTGGCGCAACATTCGGATCAAGGAATTGCCCGAAACTCCCTGGATTTTGTTGTATGCCGACAAGAAGTTTGGGGCGTTGGAGCCGAAACCGGTTGGGAAGTGGGAGATTCAGGACGACGGCTCACTCAAAGGAACCACCGAAGAAGGGCAGCCCAAAGACGGAATGTTACTGAGTAACGATTCCTACAAAAATTTTGCCGCAAAGGTTTCTTTCAAAATGATTACCGGAAACAGCGGTCTCTATTTTCGTGCTACAGAAGTGGACAAACCGTATTGGCTCAAGGGTTTTCAATGTGAGATTGCGGTTGGGGGCGACACTGCCGGACTTTGGGAAGTTGAGGGGCGAGGCTGGGTTGCCAAGAATGTCGAACAGGCTAAAAAATTATACAAAACTGCCGAATGGAATACCGTCGGAACAGTTGCTGTCGGCGATCATTTGACCACGTTTCTCAATGGTTGGACAATTATTGATCTTATCGACCCGAAATGCGCCAAAGAAGGAAAAACCGGTCTTCAACTTCACGGCGGCGGCAATCAGGGTTGTTTATTCCGAGACTATTATATTATGCCGCTCGATGACAAAGCCGTCGAGTTGATTCTTAAATAGTGGAGAGTGGGGAGTGGAGGACGCAAGCGTGATTCATCATCAAACGGTTTGCATTACGCTTGCGTCTTACCTTATTTTCAACCTGATTTTCTTACAAAAACAACCTTAGTAATCATACGCCAATAAACTTACTTTTTTTGTTTTGAGATACTCTTACCCATTCATTTTTATTTTTCCCTAGTCGCGCAGCGACGACATGATGCATAACCGGCGGTGTAGCGCAGCGCAACCGCCGGACAATCGCCC
>JAISQH010000073.1 GCA_031274385.1 Planctomycetaceae bacterium
GAGCAACACAATGGCTCCTCCGAACCAAAATCGCACGCCAATTCGCTCAAAAAAAACAAATTTGTCATCGTAAATAACCTTTACACAACAAGTTATAAAAAGTCGGGACAGTAGAAATAGATAGTTACGATCGAACGTATCTAATTTTCAACTTCTTTTCAGAGATCAGTCTACGGTCACAATACGTACAAAAAGCAATTTTTGAACAAATTTGTCACTTTTGAATGTTATCGAACGATCAATTTTTCATTGCTTGTACAGTTTTTCTGAAAAACGTCCCAGGTTCAACTTTCGTACCAGCAATTTTAATTCGTTTCAAAAGTCTTGGACAAGGACACACTCATCGAGCAACTCCCCAAAACGGTGGCTCAATTTTTTCTCAATATCAATGGCACTTAAGGGTTGACGTGATTGTATTGACATGGTAAAATTCCTTTCTGTTGGTAAAGTTCCTTTTGACGGTCACAGCTCAGACGTGGCAGTGACCGTTTTTTCGTGAAAATGAGGGGCAAACGCCCTCACGGAAACCTAAGAATATCCGCATCTAAACAGTGACTTTCCACGATAAATGTGGAAATTTTTGTGGAAGTTAGTAAGCAGGAAAAGACCTAACTGTAATAGTACAAAGAAGATAGAAGCAAATGAATTGAGTCCGTCCGGCTCCAGTAAAGTAAGATTAAGATATTTGGTAGTAAAGACTTGGAATTGACATAGCCAGTGATATTGAAAGATTAGTTACTTCAACTGCTTACGTCGTTATGTTTAAAATGTCTAAATACCATCAATATTCAGTACGGAACAAAGAACTCGTCGAATATCGAAAGTAAAAAATCTAATTTTCCCGACGACGACAAGTTACCGGAATCTGCCTATTTCTAATTTTTGTCAAAAAACGACGGAAAAAAACACAAGACGAAACGATCAATCTATTTTTATACTTTTTCCATTGAAAATTTTTCATGACTGCCCATCAACATTGCATTAACCCGAACTGCGGCAAGACGTTTGGTATTGAGGAAATTCATCACGCTTGCCCGAATTGCGGCGAACTTCTGGATGTGGAATATGACTGGGATCGGATTCAATTGCCCAAAAATCTCCGGCAATTCGAAAATTATTGGGTGGAACGATCAAATCCGTATCGGTTGAGCGGCGTTTGGCGGTTCCACGATTTGTTGCCGTTTCTGCCGATGAACCGTTGTGTGACAATTGGTGAAGGGCAGACGTTTCTCCAACAAGCCAAACGGGTTGCGCCGTTCACTGGTTTGAACGCAGACCGGTTGTTTTTGCAATACGAAGGTCTGAATCCGTCCGGGAGTTTTAAGGACAACGGCATGTCGGCAGCGTTTTCACATGGAGCCTTTGTCGGTGCGAAACGGGCGGCGTGTGCTTCAACGGGAAATACCAGTGCGTCGTTGGCGATTTATTCGGCTTGTACGAATCTGATGCAGTCGGTTATTTTCATTGGTTCCGGCAAGATCGCTTACGGTAAACTCTCGCAGGCATTGGATTACGGTGCCAAGACGATTCAGATTCAGGGTGATTTTGACGACGCGATGGCGCGGGTACAGCAAGTCTCAAAAGAACTCGGTATCTATCTGGTCAACAGTGTTAACCCGTTTCGGCTCGAAGGTCAAAAGACGATCATGTTTCGTGTTTTGGAGTCGCTTCGTTGGGAAACGCCGGATTGGATTGTTGTCCCCGGCGGTAATTTAGGTAATTCAAGTAGTTTTGGCAAGGCGTTTATTGAGTTACGAAAACTTGGTTTTATCGAAAAGGTTCCGCGTCTTGCGATTATCAACGCTGTCGGGGCGAACACGTTGTACCGGCTTTATGAACAGGAAGGGCTGCGTTGGAACGGCGGAAATTACGACAAGGTTCGTGTTCAAAAGTTCTTTGATCAGATGACTGCCGACGGACGTAAGGCTTCGACGATTGCCAGTGCTATTGAGATTAATCGTCCGGTCAATTTGTCAAAATGTCTGCGGGCGTTGGATTTTTGTAATGGAATTGTCCGGGAAGTAACGGAGCAGGAAATTCTTGACGCAAAAGCGCAGGTGGGAACCGGCGGGTTTGGTTGTGAACCAGCCAGTGCTGCGAGTGTTGCCGGAACCAGGAAACTCGTTGCCGAAGGAGTGATTGAAAAATCAGAGCGGGTCGTTTGCATTTTGACGGGTCATCAACTCAAAGACCCCAACGCAACAGTGGCGTATCACGGTACCGATAAGATATTTTTCGAGGATGTTCTTGGCAAACGCGGTGTTAAAACGGCGGAATTTGCTAACCATCCTATTTCTGTACCGAATGATCTTGATGCGATTATTCGGCTTCTTCAATAAATAGTATCGTTTTCAGTACATTTATTATTTTCTTTCATTGTTACTAAAAAAATGTTTTCAGGAATTATTGAATCATTAGGAGCGGTGGCGGCGATTATCATGGAGCCGCCGGGTTGCCGTTTGGTTATTGAGGAGCCTGAAATTGCAGCGGCAACTCATATTGCGGACAGTATTTCGGTCAATGGTTGTTGTTTGACGGTCATTGACAAGACGGAGCGAACATTTACGTTTCAGGCTGGACCGGAGACGCTGGTACGCACGAATCTTGGCGTTTTGGATGTGGGGAGTCCGGTGAATCTCGAACGGGCTCTCCAACTTGGCGACCGGCTTGGCGGACATTTTGTTTCAGGTCATATTGACGGTCAGGCGGAACTTGTTCGGATTGACGATCATGGCGACTGGCAGGATTATTATTTTTCTGTACCGAAAGAGTTGGCGGCTCAGATGGCGTCGAAGGGTTCTGTTGCGGTTGATGGTGTTTCGTTGACGCTGGTACGTTGTGACCGGGACTTATTTAGTGTTGCGCTGATTCCGTTTACGCTCAAAGTAACAACTCTCGGCAGCCGGAAAATCGGTGACAAAGTTAATATCGAAACAGATATTCTGGCAAAATATGTTCAACGGCTGTTGGAAGCCAAAGAATGGGAGTAAGAAAAATTTTGAAATTTTTAGAAAATTTTCAAAATTCGGTGTTGACAATTGCTTTTGTTTCGTGTAATCTGTGAAAATTCCGTTTGAGTATCCGCCTTCGTGTTTTGGGTTACGAGGTGTGATCGGATTTTACCATTTCAATTTTTAAACCGAAGTTCCGGCAAAAAAACGTCATTTTTTTGTCGGAACTTATTTTTGTAATTGAGAGTTATGCCATTTTTTGGTCTAAAAAGTGTAGACATGTAATTTTTTGTTTGGTGCTATTGACGGCAGGTTTGGATGTGTTATACTATACACATGCACGTTGCAAAAATACCAAACCGGAATTCGTCGCCCACCTACCTCCTTCGCGAATCGTACCGCGAAGACGGCAAGGTGAAGAACCGCACGCTCGGGAATATCACTTCGCTTGGAGTTGAGAAAAT
>JAISQH010000096.1 GCA_031274385.1 Planctomycetaceae bacterium
TTTTGTTTTTTCAAGTTTGCGCGCAAAGACGCCAAGATATCTGAACATTTTCTTTCACTTCTCTGTTCCGTTTTTGGAATTTATTTTAGGAATGGTAGGCAACCTCTCGGAGAGAGGTCGCCTACCTTACTACTTCATAAAAGGAAAAATAAAACCGAAAATTCAAGTAATCATCAAAAGATATGATACTCCGTCTATTTCGTATCTTTCGATCATGTTGAAATGGGAGTTGAGAGATTAGTTAAGAGGTCTTCAAGTCTTTTTTCCTCATCTTCTGAAGTTTCGGTTTGTTCAACCGTTGGAGTGGTTAGTTGAAGCGGCGGTAAATTAAGAGTTGCGGCTTCGACCGGCGTTTCCTCAAGAGTCTCAACATTTTCCGTGTTTTCAACTTCGTTGACCGGCGGTAACAAATCAGGAAGTAAAGCAACATCAGGAAGATGAGGAATGGTGAGTTTGGAAATTTCCGCAACCGATTCCAAGTTCGGTTCCAATTCCGTTTCCGTTAATCTATTTTCGTCAAATAGTTCATTGGTTTCGTCAAACGGATTCGGCGTTTCTTCGGTAATTAATTTTTCGGCAACAGGCGAAGTAACGGGTTCTTCCATTTCGGTTGGAACAATCGGTTCCGCCATTTCTGCAACTGATTCCGGCGTTTCTTCGGTAACCCATTCTTCGGCAACAGGCAGAACAATCGGTTCCGCCATTTCCGCAACTGATTCCGGCGTTTTTTCGGTAACCAATTCTTCAACAACAGGTTTCGTTTGGGCAATTTGTTGACGCAAGGCAAGAAAATTCGGTGCTTGCTCTTTATCAACAATTCCGATTCTTTGGGCAGTCTCGAAAAATCGGGAAACAACCTGAAACGCCTCTCCAAACATTTCCGTCATTGATTCGTAAAGACGTTTATTTTCGTCCTGATCGGCGGAAATTTGTTCGCCTTCCGTTTTCGTTTCAGCAAGAATCGTCTGAATCGACACTAATTCCTGTTGCGCCGAATCAATTTCATGACAGATCGCGTTGGTTTCTTCGATCATTTCCGTTAATAAACCGGAAAAACTGTTCAATTTCCGGCTCAACGTATTGGTTTTCGATGTCAACGGAACGATTTTTGATTGAAGAAGAGCAATCTGATCCTCAATAACGGTGATTTTTTCAACAATTTTGCTCATGCTTTTACCTGTTTGCAATTTTGGGGAGACAAATGAGATGGCGAATGAGAAAATTCAAGTTATTGGACTGCACGAATGACATAAGGCAACTTCTAAAAACTCTTTTTTAACCACGAAAACCACAAAAAAACACGAAAGAATTTTGTTATCATTTTTTTACGATAAACGATTGACTACAATTATATTTTTCGCAAAATTTCGTGTGTTTCGTGGTTAGTCTCGGTTTTGAGAAGTTCCCATAAGTCATTTTAACTTATAGGATACAATCAACAAGAAGTCAAGAATTTTCTATATTTTTCGATGAAATCATTCCGGTTTGGAGAGCAAAAACGGAAAATAATCGGAATGGAACCAAAAATCGGATTAACTGGCTACAATATGGAGGAGACGCAGTTGTTCGGTATCGACCTTTTTGTGACCGACAACACATTCCTCGAACGGTGTCAGTGCCAACTCGCCGCGTATTTTACCTGCCATTTTTCCGGTTTCGCCGTGCAAAAGCGAACTGACTGCAAAATTACCGAGTTCTGAGGCTAAGATTCGGTCTTCCGGCGAGGGCGAACCGCCGCGAAGAATATGACCAAGAACAACCGCCCGGCTATCAAAAGGATTGCCTGCTTCTTTGAGAATTTTCTGCATTGCAAAAGCACCGCCGCTTTCATCTCCTTCCGCAACAATCGCCAAAACAGAGGTTTTTCCGGCTTCTTTGATTTTTTGGAGTTTTGCAACGATTCGTTTGGGATTTTCTTCGGCTTCGGGAATACAGGCAATTTCGGCACCGGAAGCAATCGCGGTGGAAAGAGCAATATCACCGCAATGCCGCCCCATTACTTCAACAAAAAACATGAGATCATGACTCCCAGCCGTGTCACGAAGTTTGTCAACCGCATCAACTGCCGTAGAAACCGCCGTAGAAAAACCAATGGTATAATCTGTTCCGAGCAGATCGTTATCAATTGTTCCCGGCAACCCGATAATCTGACCATCCCAGACTTTTCCCAAATTAATGGCACCGCTCAGCGTACCGTTCCCGCCAATTGTCAACAGGGCGTCGAATTTGTGTTTGCGTAAAATATCGGCGGCGGCTTGAAGACCTTCGGGCGTTTGAAACCGTTTTGATCGGCTACTGTGCAAAATGGTGCCGCCAAGTTTTGAAAGACCGGACACAGAACGCATACCCATAACAGGCGAACCGTTCTCACTGATATAAAATTCTTCATTCAGCAACCCTTCGTAACCATGTTGGATTCCGTAAATCTCATCGCAACAGGTACAAGCCGTCCTAACAATTGACCGCAGACAAGGATTCATTCCGGGCGCGTCGCCGCCGCTGCAAAGTACTCCGATTCGCATAGAAAATAAAAGGGTATGAGGAACTCCCGACCAAAAAGGAACCGACCAAACAACAGGTTTGAAACCGTAAAACAACAGGATTTCAAAGTTGAAATTCACTGTTCATTCTACAAAAGTATAACAAAACCAAAAGCAATGTCAATCTCACACCGGACTGTTAGTTGAGAATTGAAAATTGAGAATTGAAAATGGAATCTCTCCTCATTTTCAATTTTCAATTTTCCATTGTCAATTTTCAATTCTCAATTAAAAACTCCTCTTGTAACCTGTTCCCGATACGGTTAAAATAATGCCTTCGTGATTGGGAATGTGTGTTCGGTGCTTAGGAATGTGCCTTCTGTCATTAGGAATATGTCTTTCGTCCTAAAGAAAATGAGAAAAAAATTCAAGCCGATCTTTGTGTCCTTCGTGTCTTTGTGCGCAACTTATTATCTTAAACTTGGCTGATTGACCGGTTGTAATCTCCGGCGGTTGGGGATAGAATCAGTAGCGAAATGTTGTTCATGGATTATTCCAATTCCTTTTTATTTTTATTTTTAGGAGACACACGATGTCAACGATTAAAATTGGTTTGGTTGGCTGCGGTGGTCGCGGTCGGGGTGCTGCTCAAAACGCGTTAAAAAATACCGCAACTAAAGATGTGAAACTGACGGCTGTTGCGGATGCGTTTCAGGACAGTGTTGACGGAACAGTGAAACTTTTTTCGGATCAATATCCCCATCAAACGGATCTTCCCAAAGAGCGGCAATTTGTCGGTCTGGACTGTTGCGAACAATTATTGAAGACTGATGTGGATGTCGTTTTGCTTTGCGAACCGCCGGGATTTCGTCCTCGTGATTTTGTTGCGGCGGTTGATTCCGGTAAGCATATTTTTGCCGAGAAACCGGTTGCGGTTGATTCGCCCGGAGTGCGGCGTTTTCTCGTTGCCAACACCAAAGCAAAAAACAATAAACAAATTGTTCTTGTGGGGCATCATCTTCGTTTTGAGAAAAAACATTACGAGTCAATCAAAATGATTCACGAGGGAGCGATTGGCGATTTGCTCCGTATCCGAATCTTTTTTGACACCGGTTATCTCTGGACTCGCCCGCGTTTGGAAGGTCAAACCGAAATGGAACATCAAATTCGTAACTGGTACTATTTCAACTGGCTTAGCGGCGATCATATTGTCGAACAACATGTTCACGATATTGACGTCATGAATTGGTTTATGAAGGATCAACATCCGATTGAAGCCAACGGGATGGGCGGACGACAGGTTCGTATTGCTCCTCAATTTGGAGAGATTTTCGATCATCACAGTGTTGAATATGTTTTCGGGGAACGCGAAGTACGAGGTTACAGTGATTGCCGTCAGATCAATGGTTGCTGGGGCTCGTTCAGCGAACACGCTTACGGAACGAAAGGTTACATTAACATGGATGGTCACGGAACGGTTGTCCTGAAACAAGAAGGCAAAGACCCGATCATCTGGAAACGGGAAGCGGATGGTCATCAAACCGAAATGGATATTTTGTTCGACGCGATTCAAAACGGCAAGGAATGGAACAACGGCGATATCGGCGCCGACGCAACCATGACGGCAATTCTTGGTCGTATGGCAACATACAGCGGCAAAGTTGTTAAATGGGAAGAAGCGTTCCATTCGGAACTCGATTTATTCCCAAAAACGCTCGCATGGGACGCCGACCCGGGGCCAAAACCAAACGCGCAAGGAATCTATCCCTGCGCCAAAGCCGGAATTACCAAAGCGTGGTAATTCGCTGTT